>JBPEXC010000487.1:0-6952 GCA_052032035.1 Acidimicrobiales bacterium
CGATGTCGCCGACCTGCTCGGCGATGTGGGTCGTGGCGGCGGCCACGGTGCCGACCTCGCCGGAGGTCTGGCGGATCGTGATCGTCTGCTCCTCGACGGCGGCGGCCACGGTGCGCTGGTCGTCGGCGATCGTCGTGATGTCCTCGTTCATCGCGCCGAACGCCGTCGTCGACCCCTGGCTCGTGCGCCGGATCTGGTCGATGTGGTCGCGGATCTGTTCGGTGGCCTCGGAGGTCTTCTGGGCCAACGCCTTCACCTCGCCGGCGACGACGCTGAACCCCTTGCCGGCCGACCCGGCGCGGGCCGCTTCGATCGTGGCGTTGAGGGCGAGCAGGTTGGTCTGGTCGGCGATCACCGAGATCAGTTCGGCCACCGACTCGATCTGCTGGGACGCCTCGTCGAGCGAGGCGACCTGGCCGGCGCTGTCCTGGGCGGTCTGCTCCGCCGACGCCGCCCGGGCCGCGGTCATCGACGCCGTCTCCGAGATCGAGGTGGAGGCGGAGTGGAGCTGGGCGACGGCAGCCGACACAGCGGTGGCGGCGGCCGAGATCTCCTCGCCGGTCGCGGCCACGGCCTGGGCCCGGCGCACGGTGTCGAGCGACGACGCCTCCAGCTGCCGGCCGAGGCCGTCGACCATGTGGGCCCGTTCCACGAGCACGTCGGTCGTGGCACGGAGATCCCCGATCAGGCTGCGACCCATCACGTAGGCGATGGCGCAGGCGGCCACGAGTGGCACCACGGCCAACATCACCGCCAGGTTGCGGGCCGATGCGGCGTCGGCGGAGACGGCGTCGCTGGTGGCGGCGAACTCCGCGCCGAGCGGCTCGAGGATCGCCGTCACCTCCGCGATCAGCGTCGAGTAGCGGCCGAACACCTCGCTGGCGTCGAGGCCGAGGTCCTCGGCGGTGGCACCGTTGAGCACCTGGGTCCGGATGTCGGCGATCTCGGCGAAGAGGTCGCCGGCTTCGACGGCGGCCCACTCCTCGACGATGGCCGCCGGCGCGACCTCACGGAACGCCGCGTTGGCTCGCGAGCTCTCGCCGAGGGCCACCCCGATGCTCGTGCGGTTGCCGGAGGCGTCCGACGCCAGCGCGCTCGACACCTTCGCTCGTTCGAGGCCGAGGTGGTCCCGCAGGTGCAGCAGGGCTGCGTAGGCCTGCATCTCCCGGTCGAGTCGACTGTCACCGGAGTCGATGGACAGGTCGCTGACCGTGGCGATGGTGTGGTCGATCACATGGCTGTAGGCGGCGACCGCCTCGCCGGCGTCCACCGTGCCGGCGTCGACCTGGGAACGGAAACCGTCGATGCGGGCCAGTTCCTCCAACGCCGCATCGAGCGCCGGGGTCCTCGACTCGGGGTGATCAGCGGCCAGCTCGATCAGGGCGGCCCGGCGCTCGTCGGTCGTGATCCGGCGGTCGTCGAGATCGGCGCGGGCGTCGTCGTTGCCCCGCAGGACGTTGGCGCTGAGACCACGCTCGACCGCCGCGCTCTCGGTGAAGAGGGCGATGTGTTCCGCCAGGGGGAGGTCGTAGCGGGAGCGGTCGATCGCGCTGACCACCCGCTGCTCACTCGAGACGTAGAGGTACGACGAGACGAGGAGCGCTGCGATCGGAACCACGATCAGGGCGATGATCCGGAGCCGGAGATCGAGTCTCATGGCGCCGAGCGTCGGGGGACCCCGAGGCGCCATGAGCGGACCAGCGAGGATTGATCAGGCGGTGAAACCCGGGAGGCACTCGGGGCACGGGATCCGCCCGACGGCGGTGGCCGAGGCCCGTCCCACGGCGTAGATGTCGTCGGCGCTGCCGGGGAGCTGGGCGCACGTTCGGTGCACGTGGAAGAGCTCGGCCCCCTCGGCGGTCATGAAGACCACGTGGGGCAGCGCAGGCGCGGTTGGCGTCATGGTGGGTGCCTCCATGACGAAGACCATCGACCGGTTGCAGGAGATCCTTGACGTGAATCCCTACGTGTGACCCCTGCCACCCACATCAGCGCCAGCCGGTCGGGCGCCAACGCCGGCGGTCGCCGGCAGCGGTGGCCGGACGGATCGTGCCGCGCGGCACCCCGAGGCTGACGATCTCGAGGAAGTCGCCCGGGCCGACCGGACGACCGGCGAGCTTCTCCCACTCGCCGACCTGATGGGGGTCGAGCGTGTCGGGGTCGACCTCGAACAGGAACCAGCCACGCTCGGCCAGCTCCGCCTCGTCGAGGCCGTCTCCCTCGGCGACCATCTGCCCGACCTCGCTCACCATCCGGCCCGCCGGCATCGCCTCGGCGTTGCGGACGAGGAGGTCGGGTTTCCCGAAGTTGGCCGTCAGGCCGACGGTGTAGGCCCAGCTCCGCCCCGGTTCCTCGGCCTCGACCATCTGGATCAGCCAGCCGTACTCGGCGAGGAGCCGCTGCTCCCGTTCGATCACTTCCTCCAACGACATTCCGTCACACAGATCGCACATGACGACAGTGTCCTCGGGGGGTGTGACAGCGATCGCGATCTATCCCCACGCGGCGTCGATGGCCGTGCGGCCGCCGAGGTCGAGGGTCTCCAAGCCGCCGTCCAGGGTCTGCACCACGACGTCGCCGGCTCCGTCGACGACCAGGAACCGGGAGCCGTCGGGGGAGCCGTCGAGGTGGATCGATCCGGGCAGGGTCGGGAAGCCGCCGACCCGCTCACCGGCCGCGTCGAGCACCACGGCCTCCACGCCGTCGTCGGACCGCACCAGCACCACGATCGTGCCGTCACCGCCGCTCGTGGCGTCGAGCGCCGTGCCCTCGAGTGGGGCCGACGCCACGACCTCGGGCGCCTCGGGGTCGCGCAGGTCGACGAGGTGGAGGGTCGACCCCTCCGCGCCGGAGGCAGCCACCGCCAGCACGCGGTCGGCGCTCCAGGCCAGCGTCTGCCAGGTGACGAACTCGTCGTCGCCGACCAGCGTGGTCGCCAGGTCGGTGAGGTCGACCACGGTGATCCCGGTCGCCGCCTCGGCCACGGTCACGCCGAGATCTCCGATCCCGACGGCGACGAGGGTCCCGTCGGCGCTCACCGCCGGCCCGAGCCCCATCAGGGTGACCGAGGCGGCGTCGATGATCGACGTGGCGCTGCTGGCGACGTCGGGGTCGACGCCGAACGCCGACCCGAACGCCGGCTCGCAGCAGTCGTCGAGCCACACCGTGATGCCCGACTCGGCGGGGACGACGTCGATGGTCTGGAGGGCCTGGAACAAGCCGTCGAGCTCCTCGTCCGTCTCGTCACCGCCGCCGGCGAACTCGGGCCCCCACCCGGGCACGCGATCGACCTCGTCGCCGCTCTCGACGTCGACGGCCACGGCGTCGAAGGTGTCACCGTCGATGATCCACACGACGCCGGGCTGCTCGGCCGTCGCCTCGTCGCCGCTCTCGGCGTCGGTGTCGTCCTCGGCGTCGGCCGCAGCGTCGTCATCGGTGGTGTCGGTCGTCTCGTCGGCGGTCGCCGTCGACGACGTGGTCCCGAGCGTCGTGGTGGTCTCGACCTCGGTGGTCGACACCGCCTCGTCCGAGGTGGCCGAGCCGGTACAACCGGCCAGCACGACGGCGGCGACGAGACAGGGGAAGGACACGCGCATCCGATCGAACCTACCGGACCGGGAGGGGTGGTTCGGGTCATGCCGGGACGTGTCGACGGGAGGGGCGTAACGGCGCGATCGACGCTCGACTTGAGCGGCAAAAGTGCCCTCACGACCGACCGTCGGCGGTCGATCGCTGAGCCCCATCGAACGCATCCTCCGACCCCGCTGTGTGGCCCAACGCGCTGCCGCCCGCCGTCGTCCCCTCGTGACGTCGGTTGCGCTCGCGGTCGGCCTCGTCGCCGCGCTCCTGGCGCCGGGCGCCGGTGGCCCGGCCGGTGCCGACGACGCCGCCGTCGTGGTGGTCGACGCACCGCCGATCATCGACACCGCGCCGAGCGCCGGTCCGCCGACGTCGAGCGAGACCGAGCGGGTCCTCGACGACTTCGCCGCCCTCGCCGATCGCCCCGCGACGGCGTCGCCCCCAGCCTTCTCCGGGTCGGACGGCGTCGTCGCCGCCAGCGTCAGCGACACGATCGTGATCTACCAGGACCCCACCCCGCCGGAGGTGCGACAGGTGGTCGAGGCGTCGCTCGACGCGTGGTCGGCGGCCCTCGACCTCGATCCGGCGGCACCGCTGGTGGTGTCGTTCGGGTGGCGGGAGATGAGCGCCGGGCTGCTCGGGTACGCCGGTCCGACCCGCTACGTCGGCGGCGGCGGACTGCCTCCCGGGTATCACCCGGTCGGACTGGCCAACCGGCTGCTGGGGCGCGACGTGCTGCCCGACGAGGCCGACGTGGTGGTCGTGGTCAACTCCGCGGAGTCGTGGCACCTCGACCCCGCATCCGGGCCGGCCGCCCACCAGAGCGACCTCGCGTCGACGCTGCTCCACGAGCTGGCCCACGGCCTCGGGTTCGTGTCGTCGGCACAGTGGCGCGACGGTCACTTCGACACCACCGACCCGGTCCTGTTCAGCTACGACCGTGAACTCGTGGCCGGCACCACCCCGCTGCTCGCCCTCGGCGCATCCGCTCGCCGTGGTGCGCTGGTGTCGGGCGACCTCTCCGTCGGGATCGGGGACGGGCGTCGCTGGCCGGTCCACGCGCCGTCGTCGCCGGTTCCGGGATCGTCGATCGGGCACTTCGACGAGGCCGCCGTGCCCACCGGTTCGCCTGGCTCGATGATGACGCCCCAGCAGCAGCGGGGCACGACCGAACGCCGGATCGACGCCCCCGTCCTCGGGGTGCTCGCACAGCTCGGCTGGCCGCTCGACGCCCCGGTCAACGGTGCGGCCACGGCGACGGTCGACCGCCGCCGCATCGGGGCGTTCGACCGGCTCGAGGTGGCGTGGACCGTCGACGACCACCGCACGGCGGTACCCGCCGACTCCTTCGTCGTCGAGGTCCGCGACGGCACCCGGCTCGTCGGCAGCGTCGAGGCCCCCGGTTTCGCCCGAGGGGCGCAGGTCGACGTGCCGGCCAGTGGCGCTCGCCTGTCGGTCGACGTGGTCGCCCGGCACGGCGACGAACGGGCTGCGGCCCTGCGCCGCACGGCCGAGCCGGCGGTGGCCACCGGCACCTCGGCGACGCCGTCGTTCGACGCCGACGCTCGGCCGTTGCGCGATCAGGTCCGCCGTCTCTACCTCGCCTACTTCGGTCGGGAACCCGACGCCGGAGGTCTCGAACACTGGATGCGTCGTCGGGTCGACGGCGCCGCGGTGGCGCAGGTCTCGGCGGCGTTCGCCGACTCCGACGAGTTCGCCCGCACCTACGGCGAGCTGGACGACCCCGCCTTCGTCGACCTCGTCTACCGCAACGTGATGGGGCGGGCGGCCGACCCGGGAGGGCGGGCGTTCTGGGTGGAACGGTTGGCGCAGGGTGTGCCACGGGGCGAGGTGATGACCGCCTTCGCGGAGTCGAACGAGTTCTCGTCCCGCACCGGCACCGCTCCGCCGGAGCCGTCGCACCACGGTCAGGTGCGTCGTCTCTACGAGGCCTACTTCGAGCGCACGCCCGATGCGTCGGGCATGGCGTTCTGGGTCGCCCGGATCGAGGAGGGGCGGGGGCTGGCCGAGGTGTCGGCCGTGTTCGCCGCCAGCGACGAGTTCGCCCGGACCTACGGCCCGCTCGACGACGCGGCCTTCGTCGATCTCGTCTACCGCAACGTGCTCAGACGCGACCCCGACGCCGGCGGCCGCGCCCACTGGGTGCGACAGCTCGGCGTCGGACTCGACCGAGGCTCGATGATGGTGGCGTTCTCGGAGTCGCCCGAGAACATCGTGCGCTCCGGCACCCTCCCGTGACGCGGGGGCCGGCCGGTCGGGGTCAGGCCGGCGAAGCGGCGGCGGCCAGCAGTTGCTGACACGCCTGTTCGCAGGCACGGCAGGCGGCGGCGCACTCCTGGCAGCAGGTGTGGTCGTGCTCACCGCAGATCGCCGCGCACTCGGCACAGGCGACGGCGCAGGCGGTCACGACCTTCTCCCAGGCGTGGCCCGTCGGGCCGGGCCGGCTGAGGATGCGGGCGGTGGCGGCACAGATGTCGGCGCAGTCGAGACAGGCACGGATGCAGTCGCGCATCGCAGCCGGGTCTCGGGCCAGGTCGCTGTCGGCGCAGGCCGAACAGCTGACCGAGCACTCGAGGGCGGCCTGGATCGCTCGGTTGAGCTCGGCGAGGTCGAAGGTCGAGCGTTCGGGGTGGTCGGCGAGGATGTTGGCGAGAGCCATGGGATGGTCCGATCGTTGCAGGGCGGGTGGTCGAAATGACTCGTGAGGGAAACGGCGAAATGACCCGGCCGGGAGCCGGGTCATTTCATCGGAATGGGAGATCAGCCGGCGTCGGCTTCGGCGTTGCCGTCCTCGACATCCACGCTGCCGGGGTCGACATCGATGTCGGGGGCCTCGGCGTCGATGTCCGGGCCGTCGACGTCCACGTCGAGCGAGGGGGCGTCGACGTCGACCGAGCCGGGCTCGGTGTCGACGTCGGCATCGCCACCCAGGGCGAAGAACAGCACCGCTGCCACCACGACGGCGGCGACCGCAGCGAGCACCCACTTCATGGCGCCGCCGGAGCGGTCGTCCCGGTAGTCGGGGGTGCGGTTGGGGGTCGGGCGGGTGGGAGTGCTGGTCGCCATGATGGTCCTTTCGTGGGGCGAACGTGGTGTTGCACGATGAGATAACCGATCTCCCCGCAGCCAAACATGCGGGGTCAGGATTGCGATCCGAAGCGGATGAATATTCGCTCCTGACGTCGGCGTCGCGGCTCGGTAGCGTTCGCCTGTGCCTTCGCTCGCCCGCCGCCGGATCGTCGTGACGACCGACCCCGAGCTCGACGATCTCAACTCGATGTTGCGTCTCCTGCTCTACGCCAACGAGATCGAACTCGCCGCCCTCGTCACCTCGTCGAGCCAGTTCCACTAC
>JBPEXC010000488.1:0-5109 GCA_052032035.1 Acidimicrobiales bacterium
CCCTCGATCACATAGGCCTCCCACAGGGGGTGGGCGCGGTCGAGTGGCCGAGAGATCGTCTGTCCCACGAACTCGGCCAGCTCGGCCGGCCCACCCGGACCGGGGATCGCCACGTGGCGAACGTGGAAGTCGAGGTCGAACGCGGGGTCGTCGATCCACCACGGATGGTCGAGTCCGAAGGGCACGTCGACCAGGCGCCGGCGGAACGGCTCGAGGTCGGGCAGGCGGGCGGCGATGCGGGCCCGCACCAGGTCGATCGGTGCGGTGCCGTCGGTCGGCCGCTGGTAGATCGACACCCCGTTGATGTGGCCGAACGTGGTCGGCGTCTCCATGTAGAGGAAGCCGGCGTCGAGACCGGAGAGCTGTTTCACGGGGAGACTCCTCACGGGGTGTCGTGGCAGGGGTGGGGGAGCGACCCGAACAGGGCCGACGCCGAGGCGTGGGCCTGGAACGCCACCGCCGGGCGGCGGGCCGGGTCGAGCATGTTGGAACCCATCGCGTCGAGGTCCTCCGGGTTCGGGCGCACGATCACCACCCGAGTCGACGCGGGCAGCGACTGGCGTTCCCGGTCGGTCTGGCGGCGCGACGCCTCGCGCAGTCCGACCATCGCCATGTTCCCGGCGAAGTGGTGGCGCGACGACATCGGCGAGCTCACCACCACCAGGTCGAACCGGGTGGTGCCGACCAGATCGAGGGCGTCGGCGGAGTGGACGCCGCCGTCGAGGTAGTCGCGACCGGCGATCGTGGCCGGGCGGAACACGCCGGGCACCGCGCACGACGCCGCCACCGCTTGGGCCGGCGTGGCGTGTCGACGGCGGGCTCGGCCGTCGAGGTCGTCGACGTCGTCGTCGGCCGCGAACACGACCCGCCGGGCCGTGCGCAGCTCCACCCCCACGACCCGGAACCGCGGCGAGGTGGGCCACGTGTCGCCGAAGAGTCCTTCGGTCATCCCGGCCACCGCCGTGGTGGGCACCCGCCCCCTCGGGAGGAGCGCCGCGGCCACGCTGCCGAGCGCCACTCCCTGGGGGGAGCGCAGTGCGTTCCACACTGCCTCCGGTGCCGCGGGGAGACCGAGGGTCCCCCACGGGCGAGGTTGTCGACCGATCTTGGCCCGTCCCCGGGCGAGGAGGGCGGCGCCGTGGTCGCTGAGCGGCTTGTGGGTCTCGCGGCGGAACAGGTCGTCGGGGTCGAGGCCCGCCACCGTCAAGGCGCCGGTGAGGGCCCCGGCCGACGTTCCCACCACGAGCTCGACCTGTCGGGCGTCGATGTCCCAGGTGTCGCGCAGGGCCTTGATCACCCCGGCGTGATATGCCCCGCCGACGATCCCGCCCGAGCCGAGCACCAGCGCGATCCGCAGCGGCCGAGACGGCGGCGCGGCATCGGGCACCGACCTACGCCCCCGAGGCGGCGTGATCGGCGAAGCCGTTCTGGCTCGCGGAGTCAGGGTTGTTGGTGTGGTCGTCGCTGGTGCTGTGATCCACAATGCTGTGATCCACGATCCATTGCGACATGGCGGGCATGCACTGGGTGCGGCCGCGGTTGCCGACGATCAGGCCGACGTGGCCGGCCGGCAGGAGCAGCTCGGTGCGATCCTCGGATCCGACCATGCCGGTGAGGGGCAGGGCCGACGGCGACGGGACGATGTGGTCCTTCTCGGCGACGATGTTGCAGAACGGCACCGTGATGTCGGCGAGGCGTCGGGGTCGGCCGCCGAGCACGACCGTGTCGTTGACGAAGCCGTTGCCCTCCCCGAAGATCTCCGCCGTCTGGCGGAAGGCGGCGCCCGGGAACGGGATGTGGCTGCGGGTCCAGCTCGTCATCGCCCGGTAGTTGCGGAGGAACTGGTCGTCGTCGAGCTTCTCCCAGAAGTCGGCGACGGTGCTGAGATCCGAGGTCGGGGTGAGGAGGCTGAACGAGCCCCGCACCCGGTGGGCCGGCACGTTGCCGGTGTGGTCGATCACGTGGTCGGGGTGGAGGCTGCCGCCCAGCTTCATCGCCGGGGGCATCTGCTCGAAGTCGACCGGCGTGGCCATCACGGCCAGGTTGCGGATCGGGTCGGTGGGGTGGCCCGACGCGTAGAGCAGCGACAGCACGCCGCCGAAGCAGTAGCCGAAGATCGTCACCCCGTTGCCGCCGCCGGCGGCGTCGACCTGGGCGACGGCTGCGGGCAGGAGCTCGTCGACGTAGGTCTCGAGCCGGTTGTCGGCGTCGCCCTCGTCGGGCACGCCCCAGTCGAGGAGGTAGACGTCGAGGCCACGCGACAGCAGGTGTTCCACATAGCTGTTGCCCGGCTGGAGGTCGAGGATCGTCGAGCGGCTGACGAGGCTCATCACCAGCAGGACCGGGGGCTGCAGCGTGCGGCGGTCGCTGCGGTAGCGGTAGAGCGTCGCCTTGCCGCTCGACCAGACGGCGTCGCGCGGTGTCTGCCCGGTCTCCGGGGCGTCGATGCCGAGCAGGTGGCGGCTCAGGTTGATCGACCGCTTGGTGGAGCGGGTGACCGTGTCGAACCAGAAGCCGAACGGGTCCTGGAAGGGGTTGGGTGCGGTGGTGGCCATCGTGGCGGTCCTGGGGTGCGGGGCGGGCGGGCTGGTGCCGAGGCTCAGACGGCCTGGCCGAAGGACTGCTGGTCGGCGACCTCGTCGGGGATCAGCCCGAGGGTCGGTGCTGGCGTCTGCTGGCCGGCGGGTGCCTGGTCGGCCGGGGTGGTCGGTGTGGCGGCGAGCTCACGGCGGACCGCAGCCAGCTCTCGCTCGAGCGAGCTCACCTGGCGGCGGAGGCCTCGCACGTCGGTGGCGGTCGGCAGGTTCCACAGGTGGAGCCACTGCCGTGACATGCGCTCCACCTCCTTGGCCAGCTCGGCGTTGACGCGGGCCGATGCGGCCATCACGTCGCGGAACCCGGCCGAGCCGGTCATCTCCTGGAGCCCAGGCGCCACGGCCTGTTCCCACGCGTCGTACATCTGTCGCCAAGCTGGTCGTGCCATGGCAGGTCCCTCGTTGCCTCTCGGGGGTTCGGCGTCGGTCGAGCGCCGGATTGAACGTCGTTCAAATAAATGTCTGACGTAATGCAAGTATCTTGAACACCGTTCAAGGAATCAACTACAATCGCCCCGCAGGATCGTGTCTTTGGTCACGTGGAGCCGGAAGCGCCGCTCTCCGACGCCGTTGCGCCCACTCGCATCCAACCCCCGCAGTTCCCGCACCACGCTCCGTGGTTCCCCGATGCCCGCCCTACGATCCGCAGCACCAGCGGACCCCGAGGAGTTCGAACAGTGGCAGACCCCGATCTGACATCCGGCGAGCGCGGCCGTCACACGCTCGCCGTCGACCTCGGCTCGATCGACGAGGGGTGGGAGGTCGACGAGCGTCTCGCCGCCCTGTGGCGGGCGGCCCGGCTCGGCCCCACCGTCGAACGACTGCGGCGCCACGTGTTGCAGGGTGGCGACATCACGATCGAGCCCGGTCAGTTCCGCGCCCTCGACACCGTCGCCGCCCACGGGCCGTGCGCCGTGCGCGAGCTCGCCGTCGTGATGGGCCTCGAACCGTCGTCGATCACCCGGGCGACGTCGCGACTGGAATCGGTCGGCCTCGTCGAGAAGACCCGGGCTGCCCACGACCAGCGCGAGGTGCTCGTCGGCCTGACCGACCTCGGGCGCGAACGCCACCGCTACTTCGTCGAGCGGGCCCACCTGGTCTACGAGGAGATCTTCGAGGTCTTCTCCGACCAGGAACGCCTGGTCCTGGCCGACCTCCTCGAGCGCATGCTCAAGTCGACCGACGCCGCCCTGGCCGTGGTCGACGATCCCCGCCAACAGAACTGAGGCAACCCCCGATGGCCACCATGTTCGCAGAGAACCTCCGCACCGTCGGCGACGTGTCGCTGCGAGACTGGCTCCGCGGCCACACCGAGGACGACGTGCCGTCGGTGCGCCCCACGCCGCTCGGCATGTGGAAGTGGCTCATCGACGAGTGGACGCTCCAGACCGAGCTCACCACCGGTCGGTTCCGCATCCCGGACGCCGCGTTCCGTCGCCGGCTGCGCGACGAACTCGCCATCGCCCGCGACCTCTACGGCGACCGCGGCTGGCTCGCCGACCCGGCCTCCTACCACCAGACGCCGCCCCCGATGGACGACGTCGAGATCACCCGGGCCGTCGCCGGGCCCTACCGCTACGAGCACGTCCGCTTCGAGAGCGGCTTCGAGCCCCACGCCGAGGAGCCCGGCCGTGAACGCTGGCTCGACTATCAGCCGGTGAAGACCGGCCATGCCTGGATGCTGCGCCACGCGGACGACACGCCTCGGCCCTGGATCGTCTTGATCAACGGCTACCGCACCGGCGACCCCCTCCTCGACCTCGCCATGTTCAAGGCCGACCGCCTCCACCGGCGCCACGGCCTCAACGTCATCACCGCCGTGCTGCCCCTCCACGGGCCGCGTTCGATCGGCGGGGCCAACGGCGGGCGGGTGCTCCACGCCGGGGCGATGAACACCGTGTTCACCCTCGCCCAGGGCGCCTGGGACGTGCGCCGCCTGATCGGCTGGGTGCGCTCGGAGTTCGACGCCACCGCCGTGGGCCTGTCGGGCATCTCGCTCGGCGGCTACATGTCGGGCCTGGTGTCGGCCCTCGAGGACGACCTGTCGTGCGTGATCGCCGGCGTGCCCGAGGCCGACCTGGCCCGCGGCATGCGTCGCCAGATCGATCCGATCCTGCCGCCGTGGTACGAGCAGTGGGGCCTGTCGTGGGAGCCGCTCGAGCAGGTGCTGAGCGTGGTGTCGCCGATGTCGATGCCGTGCAAGGTGCCCGTCGAGGGCCGCTACATCTACGCCGGCCTGCTCGACCGCTGGGTGCGGCCCGGCAACGTGCGCGAGCTGTGGGACCACTGGGAGCGTCCGGAGATCTGCTGGTACGACGGCTCGCACCTGTCGTTCCCGTTCGAGCCGGCCGTGCGCCGGTTCGTCGACCGGGCCGTGGAGCAGTCGCTGCTCGCCTGAGCGGCCGCGGGGGGGGGGGGGGGGGGGGGGGGGGGGGGGGGGGGGGGGGGGGGGGGGGGGGGGGGGGGGGGGGGGGGGGGGGGGGGGGGGGGGGGGGGGGGGGGGGGGGGGGGGGGG
>JBPEXC010000489.1:0-2991 GCA_052032035.1 Acidimicrobiales bacterium
ACCACGACCGACGCGCTGATCGGCGACCGCAACAACGGTTGGGCCGTCACCAACACCACGCTCGCGTTCGAACGGGCGGGTCTCGGCGCCGGCGGCGGTCACGCTGCGGCGAGCGCCGCCCTGCCAGGCACGGTCGCCGGACACCTCGACAAGCGGGTCGGCGACTTCGTCGGCAACCGCCGCAGCCGTGGTGGTGGCGCCCAGTTCCGTGGCGCCGGCCGCATGCTCAACGAGCTGGCCAAGGCCAACGGCAAGCTCGACGACCCGGTCATCCGCCAGAGCCTGATGAAGCTCCACACCCTCGCCGAGCTCGGCCGCATCAACAATCTGCGGGCCAAGGGGCTGCGGGCCAAGGGCCAGGAGATCCCCGGCCTCGGCAACATGTCGAAGCTGGCGATGAGCGAGATGATGCGGCTCCAGCGCGACCTCGGCATGAAGATTCTCGGCGCTGCCGGCACGCTGCACGCCTACGACCCCGACGACCGCAAGGCGCTCGACGAGGCGACCGGCCAGCCGATGAACGCCTTCGTCACCGAGCTCGCCCTGTTCGCCCAGGGCCCGCCGATCTACGGCGGCACCGACCAGGTGCAGCGCAACATCATCGGCGAGCGCGTGCTCGGGTTGCCCAAGGAACCCGGCCACCCCCGCGCCACCCCGTTCAGCGAGCTGCCCAAGAACGCCTGACGCCGCTCGGTAGGGTGAGGCCTCGTTCCGAATCCCACGAGGAGACCTCCGTGCCCGAGTGCCCCAATCCCGACGGCTCCAGCCCCCGCCAGACCACCTTCGACGGCGAGTTCGACATGTGCATCGACCCGTCGAAGCGTTACACCGCCGAGATGGTCACCTCGATGGGCACGATGGTCATCGCCCTCGACCCGATCAAGGCGCCGAAGACCGTCAACAACTTCGTCTGCCTCGCCCGCTACCACTACTACGACGGGCTGATCTTCCACCGCGTCATCCAGGGCTTCGTCGCCCAGGGTGGCTGCCCCGAGGGCTCCGGTCGCGGCGGTCCCGGCTACCGCTTCGCCGACGAGCTGCCCAAGCCCGGCCAGTACGAGCTCGGTTCGGTGGCGATGGCCAACGCCGGCCCCAACACCAACGGCTCGCAGTTCTTCCTGATCTCCGGCCCCCAGGGCGCCGGCCTGCCGCCCGCCTACGCGCTGTTCGGCAAGATCGTCAAGGGCCTCGACGTGCTCGACCAGATCGAGAAGGTCCCGACCATGCCCGGCGACCGTCCCAAGACCGACGTCGTCATCGAGTCGGTCACCATCACCGAACACGACGACTGAGTCCGTCACACCGGCCCGCCGCGACCAGCGGCGGCGCACGACCCGGGAACCAGGAGATCCGATGAGTGAAGGCATCCTCGACGTCGACCTGCTCGCCTTCGAGCAGGGCACCGACGCCCAGCGCAAGGCCGTGATCGACGGCGTGATGACCAGCCTGCGCAGCGGGTTCGTCTACACCAGCCACGACCTCAGTCAGACCCTCCTCGACGACACCTACGGGCTGCTCGCCGAGTTCTTCGCCCTCGACGCCGAGGCCAAGAACGAGGCGGCGGCCCCCGGGACCCACGGGCAGACCGGCTACACCGGGCTGCTCGTCGAGACAGCCGCGGTCGCGGACGTGCCGGACTGGAAGGAAATGCTCAACTGGGGGGCCGAGATCCCCGCCGGGCATCCCCTCCAGCGCAAGTACCCGGCCCGCTATCCCGACCAGGTGCTGCCCGAGGCCCAGGTGCCGGGCATCTCCGAGGTGCTCGTCGAGTTCCACGAGCGGGTCCTCGAGCTGCAGCGCCGATTCCTGCGCATCATCGCCGTCGGCATCGGTTGCCACGAGTCGTTCTTCGACACGATGACGACCGACGGCACCACCCTCACCCGGGCGATCCACTACCCGGCGATGGACCTGGCGCCCGGTGGCGAGCACGTCTGGGCCGCCGAGCACGCCGACATCAATCTGATCACCGCGCTGCCCCGGGCCACGGCCAAGGGCCTGCAGGTGCGGCTCGAGTCGGGGGAGTGGGTCGACGCCGTGCCGCCCGACGACGCCGTGATCATCAACACCGGCATCATGCTCGAGCACGTGACCAACGGGCTGATTCCCAGCGGCTGGCACCGGGTGGTCGCCGATCCCGACGAGCCGGGCGATCGCTACTCGATCGTGCAGTTCTGTCACCCGACGCCGTGGACGATCCTGTCGCCGGTGCCGACCTGCGTCACGCCCGACAACCCCCAGCGGTTCGCCCCGATCGAGGCCGGCGACCGGCTCGACCAGGTGCTCTACGAGATCAACCTCATCGAGGACGCTCGACGGGTCTGACGCCCGGCCCGAATCGAACTGCCCGGTCCGAACAACTCGTGAACATCCATCTAGGGTTGGCATCGAAACCGGGCTCCGGAGGTTGAACGGACCATGAGCAAGATCCATTCCGGCGAGAAGTACGACGAGGCCGAGCTGCGCGAGCGGCTCAGCCCCGAGGAGTTCGAGATCACCCAGCACGCCGCCACCGAGCGGGCGTTCACGGGGCGGTACTGGGACGTGTGGGAGGACGGCACCTACCACTGCGTCGTCTGCGACGAGGCCCTGTTCACCTCGGAGACCAAGTTCGACGCCGGTTGTGGCTGGCCGAGCTTCGATCGGGCGATCAGCGACGACAAGGTCGGCGAGATCGAGGACCGGTCCTTCGGCATGCGCCGGGTCGAGTCGGTGTGCGGTAACTGCGGCGCCCACCTGGGCCACGTCTTCCCCGACGGCCCCACCGAGACCGGCCTGCGCTACTGCATGAACTCGGCCTCGCTCCGTCTAGCCGCCGGCGACGACGCCGAATCCGACGACGCCTGACCCGTTCCCGGTCCCCGCCCTCGGGGATTGGGTCATCGTGGCGGCGCACAGCGCCGTGTGAGCGACCCAATGTCGCGTGGGCGGGCCGTGGTGTGGGATTGGGTGGCTGAGAGGGCGCACGGCGCCGTGTGGGCCACCCAATGT
>JBPEXC010000049.1:0-12512 GCA_052032035.1 Acidimicrobiales bacterium
GAGGCGGCGAGTTGGCTGCCGAGCACGATGCCCTACGCGCTGGTCCTGATCGTGCTGGTCTTCGCCAGCCAACGACTGCGCCCACCGAAGGCTGCCGGCCGTCCGTTCCGACGCGGCGGCGCCTGAGGTGGCCGTCCCTGCGGCGGCGGTCGAGCTGGCTCGGTCGCTGCCCAAGGTGCTCCTCCACGATCACCTCGACGGCGGCCTGCGGGTCGACACGATCCTCGAACTGGCCGCCGAGGCCGGCCACGAGCTGCCCAGCACCGACCCCACCGAGTTGGTCGCCTACTTCCGGGCCGGGGCCGACGCCCGCGACATCCTGCAGTACCTCGACACGTTCGCCCACACCGTGCCACTCCTGCAGCGCGCCGACGCGCTGCGACGGGTGGCTCGGGAGTGCGCCGAGGACCTCGCCGCCGACGGCGTGGCCTACGCCGAGGTGCGCTTCGCTCCCGAACTCCATCCCGGCGCCGGATCGCTCGACGACGCCATCGCTGCGGTCACCGGCGGCTTCGACGAGGCGGTGGCGGCCGGGGCCGACATCGTGGTCAACACGATCGTGTGTGCGATGCGGACCGAGGCCCGGTCGCTCGAGGTGGCCGAGGCCTGTGTCCGCAACCTCGCCACCGACGGCCGACCCGGCGTCGTCGCCTTCGACCTCGCCGGGGCCGAGACCGGCTTCCCACCGTCGGAGCACCGTGATGCCGTCGACGTCGCCCTCGCCGGGGGTGCTCGCCTCACGATCCACGCGTCCGAGCCGCCCGGCCTCGAGCTGATCGCCGACGCCCTGGCCTGCGGGGCGGAGCGGGTCGGTCACGGGGTGCGCCTGATCGAGGACTGCACTGTCGGCGCCGACGGGGAGCTCACCCTCGGCCCGCTCGCCGTCGAGGTGCGCGACCGGGCGATCCCGCTCGAGCTGTGTCCGTCGTGCAACGTCCAGATCGGCGCCGTGCCGACGCTGGCCGACCATCCGATCGGCCCGTTCCTGCGGGCCGGCCTCGTCGCCACCGTCAACACCGACAACCGGCTGATGTCGGGCGTGTCGGCGTCGTCGGAGCTGGCGGCGGTGATCGACACGTTCGGCCTCGACCACACCGAGATCGCTCGCCTGCTCCACAACGGCGTCGCGGCTTCGTTCGCCACCGAGGACGTGAAGGCGATGCTCCGCCGCCGCATCGACGAGGCGACGGCTCGGCCCGGTTCGCGGGCAGACTGACGTCGATGCTGAGCGACCGACAACTCGCCGACTGGGAGCGCGACGGCTTCCTCGTCCTGCCCGACCTCGTCACCCCCGAGGCGTGCGACGAACTGATCGCCCGGGCCGACGCCCTCGTCGCCGGCTACGACGCCGCCGCCCACCGCTCGGTCTTCACCACCGACGAACAGCAGCGCCACGCCGACGAGCTGTTCCTGCGGTCGGCCGACGGCATCGAGTTCTTCTTCGAGTCCGACGCCCTCGACGCCGACGGCGCCCTCACCGTGCCGATCGAGCGGGCCTTCAACAAGATGGGCCACGCCCAGCACGACCTCGACCCGGTGTTCGACCGCTTCAGCCGCCAACCGGTCCTCGCCGAGCTGGTCGCCGACCTCGGCATCGCCGAACCCCTGCTCCTGCAGTCGATGTCGATCTTCAAGCACCCCCACATCGGTGGCGAGGTGACCTCCCACCAGGACGCCACCTTCCTCTACACCGAGCCGGTGTCGGTGATCGGGCTCTGGTTCGCCCTCGAGGACGCCACGATCGACAACGGCTGCCTGTTCGCCCAGCCCGGCGGCCACCGCAGCCCGTTGCGCCGGCGGATGCACCGACTGGACGGCGGCGGCGTGGGCTTCAGCGAGCTCGACGCCACCCCGATGCCTGAACTGGGCGACGCCGAACTGCTGCCGCTCGAGACCCCGAAGGGCACCTGCGTCGTGCTCCACGGTCTGCTCCCCCACGGCTCGCACCCCAACCGCTCGGCAGCCTCGCGCCACGCCTACTCGGTCCACCTGATCGACGGCGCCGCCGACTACCCGGACGACAATTGGCTGCTGCGCTCCGAGCTGCCGCTGCGCGGCTTCGCCGCCTGAGGCGACACGGCCGCCTGAAGCGACAAGACTGCCTGAAGCGAGATGGCCGGCCGGCTCAGCCGCCGGCCACCCGCACCAGTCGGGGCTCGGTGACGACGACCCCGGCCGGCCCGGTGCCGGATCGCCGCCGCTCCAGGATGCGGGCCAGCGCCGCATCGACCCCGGGGTCGGCGACACCGACCGCACACCCCGGCGCCGGCTCGGGGCGGGATCCGATCACGACGCAGGGGAGCTCGAGCCCGTAGAGGCCGTCCGGGTCGGCCACGATCACCGATGCGTCGGCCTCGAGGAGGCGCTCGACCGCCGCCTCGTCCCACACCGGATCGGCATGGCTCCCGTCGAGCGCCCCGGGGTGCCCCTCGACCACCGCGGTGGCGCCGTCGCGCTCGAGCGTCGCCCGGAACCCCTCGGTGAAGGGCACGACCGACGGATCGAGATCGGGACCGGCGACGAGGCCGACGATCGACCCGGCGCCCGATCCCGGCGCCGCCAGGACGGCGGCGTCGGCGGCCACCGCCGCCCACGCCTCGGTGTCGACACGGATCACCGCCAGGTTCGAGAGCTCGAGCTCGTCGCCGTCGCCGATCGTCACGAACCGGAAGGTGGGCCAGGCCTCGGCGGCAGCCCGAACGCTCTCGAGGGTGTAGGCGGCAGCGCCCTGCGGTGGCAGGACCACCACCAGGTCGGGGAACCCGGCCACCGCGTCGGCGAGGGCGTCGTCCAGGCCGATCGCGGAGGCCAGCTCGATGCGGGTGACGGTCGTGTCGTCGGCCGAACCCGATACCAGGGCCGCGACCGCCGCCCTCCCCCCGATCGGCCGGTGCGGCCCCTCGATCACCGCGACGCAGAAGTGGTCGGCCCCGGCGCACCGGGCCTCGTCCGACAGTTCGGAGGTGGCGGGTGCCGCAGCGTCCCCCAGGCCGGGCACCGGGTCGGACGCCGGTGACGCGCCCTCTCCGCCCGGCAGGCACCCGGCCGCCGCGAGCAGCATCGTGGTGAGCGCGACCGCGGGACGCAGTCGCGACGAGGTGGTGCTCGTGCGCCGGTCGGCCGGCTCGCCGCTCCTCACCGTCCGCTCGCCCTCAGACCGCCGCGCTGTGCTCGGTGAGCAGCGCCCACAGGCGTTCGACGTGGGCCCGTTCGGTCGCCTCGACCCCGATCGACACCCGCACCATCCAACGGCCGTCGAGGATCGACGGGGTGCAGTAGGCGGCGCCCGATCGGTTCAGGGCGTCGACCCAGGCCAGGGTGTGGGCGTCGAGGGCCTCGCCGTCGAGGGGTGCACCGGTCGCCGCATCGATCGGCCGATGGCGCACGCAGACGGTCTGCAGGGTGCGGGGCGCCACCAGCTCCCAGTCGTCGGCCTCGGCCACCTGCGCCTCGAACCAGGCGGCGTTGTCGAGGTCGCGGCGGAGCCGCTCGCGGATCGCACCGACCCCGTCGAGTTCGAGGTGGAACCACAGTTTCAGCGCCCGGAACCGGCGGCCGAGCGGCACGCCCCGATTGCGGAGCTGGGTGACCGCACCGTCGGCGGCCGACCGCAGGTAGCTGGGGTCGGTGGCCATCACCCGCTCCATCAGGTCGACGTCGCGCACGTAGAGCAGCGCGGTGTCGAGGATGGTCCCCATCCACTTGTGGGGGTTCCAGGCGATGGCATCGGCGTCGGCCACCCCGGCGAACAGCGCCGCACACTCGGGCAGCAGCATCGCCGAGCCGGCCATCGCGGCGTCGACGTGGACCCACACCGGGATCGGCGTGTCGGCGGCGCGGACGACGGCCACGATCTCGTCGACCGGGTCGATCGCCGTGGTCCCGGTCGTGCCGACCGTCGCCACCACCACAGCGGGGATCGCCCCGGCCGCCACGTCGGCGGCGAGGAGGTCGGCGAGGGCGTCGGGCCGCATCGCCCGGGTCCACGGGTCGGTCGGCACCGCCCGCACCTGGTCCCAGCCGAAGCCCGCGAGCAGGGCTGCCTTGGCCACCGACGAGTGGGCCTGGTCGGTGGTGTAGACGACGAAGGGGCCGCCGGCGCCGGCCAGCCCGGTGCTGTTCTGCGACATCGACGAGGCCTGCTCGCGGGCGACGAGCAGCGACGCGAGGCAGGCGGTCGATGCCGTGTCGTGGATCGCACCCGACCACGGTCGACCGTCCTCGTCGGGGGTGAGGCCGCACAGCTCGGCCATCCACTCGCAGACGACCTCCTCGACCTCGGTCAGGGCCGGGCAGCTCTCCCAGGAGATCCCGAGCGTGCCGAGGCCCGACGACGCGATGTCGCCGAGCACCGACGCCAGCGACGCGTTGGACGGGAACCACCCGAAGTGCATCGGGTGCTGGACCTGGGTGATCCCCGGCACCACCACCTCGTCGAGGCGGCCGAGGACCGTCTCGAGGTCGGTGGGCTCGGTCGGCGGTGCGGCGTCGAAGCCGGCCCGGACGTCGCCGGGTGCCACCTGCGCGAGGACGGGCCGGTCGGGCACGGCGAGCCGCTGATCCGCGATCCAGTCGATCAGCTCGTGGCCGGCGCGGCGGAACTCCTCGGGCGTCATCCGCGCGACGCTACTGGCTACCCGCCGGTAGCCCACGCGGGTCCGGCCGCCGGTGGCACACTGGTGTGATGAGCGCGACCCCCTCCCCCACGTTCGACCGCATCGGTGTCCTCGGCGCCGGCCTGATGGGCTCCGGCATCGCCGAGGTGTCGGCCAAGTCGGGGGCGTCGGTCGTGGTGGTCGAGGCGAGCGACGTGGCCGCCAAGGCGGGCCGTGACCGCATCGAGACGTCGCTCGCTCGCGGCGTGAAGGCCGGCAAGCTCGACGAGGCCGAGCAGGCGGCGATCCTCGACCGGATCACCTACTCCTCCGAGCTCGACGCCCTCGCCGACCGCCAGCTCGTCGTCGAGGCGATCATCGAGGACGAGGACGTGAAGACCTCGGTCTTCCGGGACCTCGACCAGGTCGTCGCCGACGAGGACGCCATCCTGGCGTCGAACACCTCGTCGATCCCGATCATGAAGCTGGCGATGGCGACCCGTCGCCCCGAGCACGTGCTCGGCATCCACTTCTTCAACCCGGTGCCCGTGCTCCACCTCGTCGAGCTGGTCACCTCGCTCCACACCTCCGAGGACGTGATCGACCGGGCCCAGTCGTTCTCGGCCCAGCAGCTCGGCAAGCGGGTGATCCACTCCCAGGACCGTGCCGGGTTCATCGTCAACGCCCTGCTGAT
Organism: Acidimicrobiales bacterium; assembly: GCA_052032035.1. Taxonomy (GTDB): domain Bacteria; phylum Actinomycetota; class Acidimicrobiia; order Acidimicrobiales; family SZUA-35; genus JAWSVN01. Next base: position 5,290 of record JBPEXC010000049.1, read on the forward strand.
CCCCTACATCCTGTCGGCCGTGCGCATGTTCGAGTCGGGCTTCGCCTCCAAGGAGGACATCGACCAGGGCATGGTCACCGGCTGCGCCCACCCGATGGGGCCCCTCGCGCTGGCCGACCTGATCGGCCTCGACACCACCAAGGCCGTCGCCGAGTCGCTCTACGAGGAGTTCAAGGAGCAGCTCTACGCCCCGCCGCCCCTCCTCGCCCGCATGTGCGAGGCCGGTCTGCTCGGCCGCAAGACCGGCCGCGGGTTCTACGACTACCGCTGAGCAGCTCGCCCCTGAACCATGCAGCTCAGCACAACACCGTCGAGCGGCTGCGGCGGGCGGGCTGCGTCTTCGCCGAGCGTGAGGCCGAGCTCCTCGCCGAGGTGGCCGACGGTGACCCGGCGCGTCTCGAGGCGCTGACCGTTCGGCGCGAGGCCGGCGAGCCCCTCGAGTACGTGGTCGGCTGGGCCGAGTTCGCCGGGGCGCGGTTCTCGATCGCTCCCGGGGTGTTCGTGCCCCGACACCGGTCCGAGGCACTGGTCGACGCCGTCGTCGCTGCGGCATGCCCGTCCGGGCCACTCGTGGTCGTCGATCTGTGCTGCGGCACCGGGGCCCTCGGCGCGACGGTCGCCCGCCGGCTCGGACCCGCCCGGGTCGAGCTCCACGCCGCCGATCTCGACGCCCGGGCCGTCGCCTGTGCCGCCGAGAACCTTGCTGTCGACAACCGTGCTGTCGACAACCGTGCCGCCGACGACCTGGCGGGGCTGTCGTGGCGGGCGACGACCGGCGACCTCTTCGCCGCGCTCGACCCCGAGCTGCGGGGCCGGGTCGACATCGTGATCGCCAACGTCCCCTACGTGCCGAGCGGCGAGATCGCACACCTTCCTGCCGAGGCCCGCGACCACGAGGCCACCGCCGCGCTCGACGGCGGCCCCGACGGACTCGCCGTGCTCGGCCGGGTCGGCGCCGACGCGGCGGACTGGCTGGCACCGGGCGGCTCCGTGTGGTTCGAACTGGCCCCGCACCAGGCGTCGGCGGCCGCCGAGCTGCTCCGAGCGGCCGGCCTCGCCGCCCATGCCCTCGACGAGGACGAGACGGTCGTCCTCAGTGGGCGGCGGCCACCCGAGCCCTGACGGCGGCCCGCCGACCCCGGGCGACGGTGTCGGCGGCGAACAGACCGAGGCCGGTCCAGATGAGGACGAACCCGAGCACCCGGCCGACGCTCACGTCCTCGCCGAACGCGAACACGCCGAGGCCGAACAGGATGCTGGGCGCCAGGAACTGCAGCATCCCGATCTGCCAGAGCGGCACGGTGCGGGTCGCCTGGCCGAACAGGAGGAGCGGTGCCGCGGTCATCAGCCCGATCCCCGGCAGCAGCCACGTCGACGGCCCCAGGTCGAGGGAGCCCTCCGCTCCCCACCACAGCATCAGCGCCACCGAGACCGGGGTCAGCCAGGCCATCTCGAGGGCGAGGCCCGGGAACGCCCCGAGGGGCGACTGCTTGCGCACCAGCCCGTAGATCGCGAACGTCGCGGCCAGGACCAGCGAGATCCACGGCAGCCGTCCGGCGTCGAGGGTGATCACGCTCACACCGACGACGGCGAGGGCGACGGCCGCCCACACGCTGCGGCCGAAGCGTTCGCCGAGCACGACGAGGCCGAGCACGACCGACAGGAGCGGGTTGATGAAGTAGCCGAGGCTCGCCTCGACCACCCGGTCGGTGGCCACCGAATAGACGTAGACGACCCAGTTGCCGGCGAGCAGGGTGGCGGCGAGGAGGTGACGCAGCGCGACCTGACGGTCGGGCCGGACGAACCCGGCCCCGGCGGCCGGCAGGCGCCACAGGACGAGCCCGCACAGCACGAGCGTCTGGAGGACCCGGTGGGCGGTCAGCTGGTCGGCCGGGATCTCGTCGACGAGCCGCCAGAACAGCGGGGCCAGACCCCAGAGCAGGTACGCGCCGAGGGCGGCCCGGAGGCCGCCACTCGCACGGGGAGCAGATTCGGTGGTCGGGTGCGTCGCCGTTGGCCGGGCCGTCGACTCAGCGGCGGCTGAAGATCCGCAGGATGTACCAGAACATCGTCATCAGCGAGCTGAAGAGCGACACCGCGGCGGCCACGTACGCCCACTCGGGGTAGCGGCGGATGATGTCCTGGGTCTGGTAGAGGATGGCGGCGCCCGCCAAGCCGACCATCGCCACGCTGAACAGCACGCCGAGTTCGAAGCCGAAGAGGGTGGCGGCGACGATGAGGACGAGGGCAGCGACGAAGCCCCACATCACGATCGGACGCAGGAAGCCGAGGTCGCGGCGGGTGACGAAGGCGACGACGCTGAGTCCGGCGAAGCCGAGCAGCGTGACCACGGCGGCCGACACCACCGAGGACGTGCCGCCGTCGGTGTAGTAGAAGACGTAGTAGAGGAAGGGGGCGAAGATCAGCGACTGGGCCCCGGCGGTGGCGAACAGTCCCACGTACTGGGCGCCGGTGTCGTCGATCTTCGAGATCGAGCGGGCGGCGAACCACTGCACGATCGACACGCCGCCGAGCAGGAGCAACCAGGCGAACCCGCCGCTGCGAGCGAAGAAGTCGAACATCGCCTCGGCGACGCCGGTGATGAACAGCACGCTCTCGAGGGCGACGAAGGCGCCGACGGCGAGGGCGAGGTGCTGGTAGACCTTCACGATGAAGGCGGTGCGGGTCGACTCCGGTGCGTTGATCACCGGACTCATCGAACGAGCACTGGTGTATTGCATCGGTTGACGACTCCTTCCGAGCGGCCACGGTGACCGCCCCCTCGAACAGAGGTTGCCTGGTGCAACGCCGCAGACAACCGAGGTGTTCCCGTATCCTACGGCCCGTGCGCACCGAGCCGGAGATCCATGACGTCGCCAACTCACGGCTGCGTGGACTCGACCAGCGCTACACGCAGAACCGCAAGGCGGTCGTGACCGCCCTGGCGAGGGCCACCGCCCCGTTGACGATCACCGACGTGCTCGAGGCGGCGCCCGGCCTCGCCCAGTCGTCGACGTATCGCAACCTGGCGGTCCTCGAGGAGGCCGGCGTGGTGCATCGCATCGTCACCGGCGACGACCACGCCCGCTTCGAGCTCGCCGAGGACGTCACCGGCGCCCATCACCACCACCTGGTGTGCGCGTCGTGCGGACTCGTCGTCGACGTCGTGCTGTCGGACGAACTCGAGCACCTCCTCCACCACGAGCTCGACGCCGCCGCCGACCGGGAGGGGTTCGAGACCTCCTACCACCGCGTCGACCTCGTGGGGCACTGCGGCAACTGCCGAGGGTGACTGCGGCGACTGCCGAGGGTGAGCGCCGCCGGTTCCGTCGCCGCTTCGCGCGACAATCGCAACGGAGGGTCGCGATGGCTTCGCGGGCGGGCCGTGCCAGACTGCGGCGATCAGGGCACGCGGATTCGGGCGGGGGTGGAACCTCCCGGCCCGCTGCGGCGTCTGACCATCAGGAGCGAGCCGACGGCTCGCACCGATCGAGGAGCGGCACATCCATGATCCATCCCCCACGACCCCCGAGATTCCGAGGGCTCCGACACACGACGCTGGCGGTCACCGCCGCCGCGAGCCTGGCGCTCGCCGGGTGCGGGTCCAGCGACGCCGAGAGCGCCGATGGCGACGCCGGCGAGACGGTCGACGCCGCCTTCGAGTACGAGTCGCCGATCTACGACTTCCTCGGGATCGACACCGATTTCGACGAGGGCTCCGAGCAGGAGTGGATCGCCGAGGCCAACGAGGTCGAGCAGCGCGTGGCGGCGTGCATGCGGGAGCAGGGGTTCGAGTACACCCCGGTCGACCAGGGTCAGTACATCTCGTTCGAGGGACCGGACGAGGAGCTCGAGTGGGGCAGCCGGGAGTGGACCGAGAAGTACGGCTTCGGCACCTCGACCCAACGCTTCGGCCAGTCGGAGGTCGGTCCCGATCTGGTCGGCTACGACGACTCGTTCGAGGACGAGATGATGGACGTGGAGGACGGCTTCGAGGATCCCAACTGGGAGTACATGGAGACCCTCAGCGACGGCGAGCGCCAGGCCTACGAGCTCGCGCTCTGGGGCAACCAGCCCGAGATGACCGAGGACATGACCGACGAGGAGATGGAGGCCCTCTGGGACGCCTGGGAGCCCGACGGCTGCCAGAACACGGCCTGGAGCGACAACAACCCCGAGCAGGCGTTCTGGGAGGAGTTCGGCACCGAGCTCGACGACCTCTACGAGCGGGTGCAGGCCGACCCCCGGGTCGTCGCCGCCCTCGCCGACATCGAGGCCTGCGTGATCGAGGCCGGCCATCCGTGGCTCCAGGACGAGGAGCAGTGGGAGTACTTCGAGGAGAAGCTGGAGGGCATCGGCCCGGACTACTCCTCGCCGGGCGACCCCCTCGAGGAGGCCGGTCTCAGCTACGAGTCGATGACCGACGCCGAGATCCAGGCCTTCTACGAGGACTACTACTCCCTCGACGAGAGCGACCTGTCGGCGCTGGCCGAGGTGCAGGCCGAGGAGATCGCGATGGCGATCGCCTACGACGACTGCGGCGCCGGCTGGCAGGACCAGGAGGCGGCCCTCCAAGAGGTCCGCATCGAACTCGAGCAGGAGTGGCTCGAGGAGAACGCCGACCGCCTGGCCGACTTCGAGGGCGCCGCCGGCAACTGATCGCCACCGGGTAGTTCCTCTCAGCTCCCTCGGGCCGGTCGACGCTGTCGAGTACTCGACGGCCGGTGCGAGGCTTCACCTCGAACGGAAGGCGGCATCCATGTCCGGAGTGTTCCCCATGGCTGGCTCGAAGATGGTCGACCCGATCCCGGCGGCGCTCGCCGCGTCCCGATGACGTCGTCGCGCCGCATGCTGGCCGTCGTGGCCGCCGTCGCCGTCGGCTCCGCCGGCGTCGGCTGGGTGGCCGGGCAGCGGATCAAGTCGCCGGCCGAGGTGGCCGCCGAGGCCGAGCCACCGCCCGCCTCGCTCGTCACGGTCCCGGTCGAGGAGGTGGCCCTCACCTCGAACGTCGTGATCCGTGGTCAGATCGGCTTCAGCGAGAGCTACCAGGTCCAGGCGTCCGCCGGTGCCGACGGCGTCGCCATCGTCACCGGGCTGCCGGTGGCCGAGGGCGACGACCTCACCGAAGGTCAGGTGATCGCCGAGATCGCCGGTCGCCCGATGATCGCCCTCCAGGGCCAGCTCCCGGTGTTCCGATCGCTGACCCCCGGGCTCGAGGGGCCCGATGTGCAACAGCTCGAGGAGGCCCTGATCCGGCTCGGGTACGACCCCGGCGTCGTCGACCAGGTCTACTCCACCGAGACCGAGGCGGCGGTGGCGGCGCTCTACCGCGACGTGGGCTACCGCCCCGACGAACCCGACCTCGACGAGCTCGAACGACTCGAGGCCGCCCGCCAGACCGTGCGCGGCGCGCAGCAGACGCTCCAGCTCGCCGTCGAGGCGTCGTCCGCGTCGATCCCCACCTCGACCCAGCTCGAGTGGAACCGGGCGGTCACCGAGGCCGACGAGGCGTTGCAGGCCGCCGTGGCCACCCGCAGCGAACTCGTCAATCCGCTGATCACGGCTCACGGCCTCGCCACCGAGGCTCGCGTGATCGCCGAGCGGGCCCTGGCCGACGCTCGAGCGACCGGCGACGCCTCGGCGATCGCCGAGGCCGAGACGACGCTCGCCGACGCCCAGGCCGCCGAGACGGCCGCCGAGACCGAGAAGGACACGGTCTGGGCCGAACAGAACGACATCGTCGACGACCTCGAGTTCCAGCTCGAACTCGTCCAGGCACAGCGCTCCGAGGCGTTCGCCCAGTACGAGGGCGTCGGCGCCGGATCGGGCGTGAGCGACGCCCGGCAGGCCCTGCACGACGCCCAGGACAACCTGGCCCGGCTCGAGGCGGAGATCGGCGTGACGTTCCCGGCGAGCGAACTCGTCTTCCTCCCGTCGCTCCCGAGCGTCGTGCAGGAGGTGTTCGTCGAGCTCGGCTCGTTCCCCCAGGGCTCGCTGATGACCATCACCGGCCAGTCGGTGACGATCACGAGCTCGGTGTCGAGCACCGATCGGGCCCTGGTGGTCGAGGGCGCCGAGGGGCTGATGGAGGACGAGGCCCTCGGCATCTCGCTGCCGGTGCGGGTCAGCCTCGTGGCCACCAACCCGGGCGGCGGCGACGTGTCGTCGGACCGCTACCGGGTGGAACTCGAACCGTTGGAGGAGATCCCGGCCGACGCCATCGACCGGAACCTCCGCGTGACCCTCCCGTTCGAGTCGACCGACGGCACGGTGCTGGCCGTGCCCCTGGCTGCGCTGTCGGCCGGCGCCGACGGGTCGGCCAGGGTGGAGGTCGAACGGGACGACGGGACGGTCGACCTGGTGACGGTCACGCCCGGGCTCAACTCCCGAGCCCAGGGGCTGGTCGAGATCACGCCGCTCGACGGTGAGCTGACCGCCGGCGATCGGGTGGTGGTCGGCACCGATCAGGCCGCCGCCGGCGGAGCCTCCGGTGACAGCGACGGCGACGACCCCGACGACACGACCGACACGACCGACGGCGAGGGATGACCGAGACCGCGCCATCGCCCCGGCGCCCGGTCGTCGAGCTCGTCGGCGTCAGCCGCGTCTTCGGGTCGACCCCGCCGGTGCGGGCGCTCGACGAGGTCGACCTGCGGATCGACGAGGGCGACTACCTCGCGATCGTCGGCCCCTCCGGGTCGGGCAAGTCGACGCTGCTCCACCTGTTGGGCCTGCTCGACACCCCGACCTCTGGCGTCTACCGCCTCGACGGCATCGACACCGCCGACCTCGGCGAACGGGAACGGGCCGGCCTGCGTTCGAGCCGCCTCGGCTTCGTCTTCCAGGCCTTCCACCTCCTGCCCCACCGCTCGGCGGTCGAGAACGTGATGCTGGCCGAGGTCTATCGCGACCGGCGCGCCGCCCCGTCCGATCGGTCGCGCCGGGAGCGGGCCGTCGCCGCCCTCGAACGGGTCGGTCTCGGCCACCGGCTCGACGCCGCGCCGACGACCCTGTCGGGCGGCGAACGCCAACGGGTCGCCGTCGCCCGGGCCCTCGTCGGCGAGCCGAGTCTGCTCCTCGCCGACGAGCCGACCGGCAACCTCGACTCGACGACCAGCGCCAAGATCCTCGACCTGTTCGACGAGCTCCACGCGTCCGGCCTGACCCTCGCCGTGATCACCCACGACGACGACGTGTCGGCCCGGGACGAGCGGCGGATCCGG
>JBPEXC010000490.1:0-3561 GCA_052032035.1 Acidimicrobiales bacterium
ACGACCCCGGGTCGGGCTTCATCGACGTGCCCCGGATCTTCACCCCCTCGGGTGCCACCGGGGGTGTCGACGGATGCGTCGACCCCGACCTCGGCGCCTGAATCTGCGGCTAGGTTCCCACCAATGCGTGCGTTGTTGTCGGTGTATGACAAGTCCGGGGTCGCCGAGTTCGCGGCCGCCCTCCACGAGTTGGGGGTGGAGCTCGTCTCGTCGGGCGGCACCGCCCGCGTGATCGCCGAGGCCGGGATCCCGGTCACCGACGTGGCCGAGTTCACCGGCTTCCCCGCGATGCTCGGCCATCGGGTCGTCACCCTCCACCCCCGCGTCCACGGTGGGCTGCTCGCCGACCGTCGCGACCCGGCCCACCTGACCGACCTCGAGAACCACAACATCGACCTGATCGACATCGTCGTCTCGAACCTCTACCCCTTCGGCGCCGACCCGGCCAGCTTCGACCACGCGCCGAGCGCGTCGTCGGAGGACCTGATCGACATCGGCGGCCCGACGCTGATGCGGGCGGCGGCCAAGAACCACGAGTACGTGACGGTGCTCGTCGATCCCGCCGACTACCAGCCGGTGCTCGAGCAGCTCCGGGCCAAGAACGCCACGTCGCCGTCGCTCCGCCGCCGTCTCGCCCGCAAGGCCTTCGCCCACACGGCGGCCTACGACGCCGCGATCGTGCAGTGGTTCGACGCCGAGGAGGCGAAGCTCAGCGACGACCCGGACCCATTGCCGCCCACGTTCCACCTGGCCCTCGAGCGGGCCCAGGACCTCCGCTACGGCGAAAACCCCCACCAGCAGGGCGCCCGTTATCGGGTGAAGGGCTCGCCGAGCTGGTGGGACGCCACCGAGCAGCTGTCGGGCGTGGCCCTTAGCTACCTCAACCTCTTCGACGCCGACGCCGCCTGGCAGCTCGCCCACGGGTTCGGCGACCGGTCGACCGTCGCGATCATCAAGCACGCCAACCCGTGCGGCCTCGCCGTCGGCGACAACCTGGCCGCCGCCTATGCCGACGCGTTCGCCTGCGACGAGCGCTCGGCATTCGGCGGCATCGTCGCCCTCAACAAGGTCGTCGACCTCGACACCGTCGAGGCCATGGAGGCCGCGGCCCAGGCCGACGTCGTGATCGCGCCCGGCTACGCCGAGGGGGTCGTCGACCGGCTCCAGAAGAAGCGCAAGAACACCCGTCTCCTGGTGGCGCCGACCCCGGTGATGCCGCCCCTGTCGCTGCGACAGCTCTCCGACGGGTTCCTGGTGCAGGAGGCGCACCATTTCGCCGCCACCCCCGACACCTGGCGGGTCGTCACCGAGCGACAGCCGACCGAGGCCGAGCTGCTCGACGCCGAGATCGCCTGGAAGGTCTGCGGCGCGGTCACCTCCAACGCGATCGTGCTCGTGAAGGACGGCGTGGCCTGGGGGATCGGCGCCGGGCAGCAGAACCGGGTGGAGTCGGGGCAGATCGCCGCCCAGAAGGCCGGCGGTCGGGCCGAGGGCGGGGCGTGCGCCAGCGACGCCTTCTATCCGTTCCGCGACGGGATCGACGCCGCCGCCGACGCCGGCGCAGCGGTGGTGATCCAGCCCGGTGGCTCGATCCGTGACGAGGACACGATCGCCGCCGCCGACGAGCGCGGCATCGCCATGATCTTCACCGGAGAACGTCAGTTCAAGCACTGACCGCCCGGTCGGGGGCCGCGGTGCCGACCGCCACCAGGGCGGCGATCGCGGCGACGCCGGCGGCCACGAGCAGGGCGCCTCGACCGTCCTCACCCCACGCGGCGCCGATCGCCACCGCCGACAGGAGCGCCCCCACGCCGGTCGCCGCGGTGCGGTCGCCGAGGAGTGCCGCGGTGCGGCCCGGCGAGGCGAGGGTGGCCAGCCACGCCTTCGTCGGACCCTTGGTGAGGGCATCGGCGAGGCCGACGGCAGCGAGGCCGGTGGCGGCGACGCTCGGGTGGCCGGCGATCGCCACGGTCGCCACCGCGGCGGCGCTGATCGTCATGCCGACGACGGTGACGGCGCGGGCCGACCGTGCGTCGACCAGTCGCCCGGCCGGGTAGCTGGCGAGCGCGGTCACCAGCCGGAGGGCGGCGAAGCCGAGCAACACCTCGGCCGCCGACGCGTCGGCGTCGAGGGCCCGGAGCAGGAGGAGCGACACCGGCGCGAAGCCGACGCTGTGCAGGGTGGTGGCGGCGAGGGCCTGCCACTGCGCGGCGGTCCGGGGAGATCGAGCGTTCGGCGCGTCCTCGTGGGCCGGCGCGAGTCGGGGGCTCGGGTCGGGTGACGACCCGACCGTCCGGTGGCGGCTCGGCGTCGGGAGGTCCCGCAGGAGGGCGACCGAGGCAGCGCAGGGGACGAAGGCGGCGAGGAAGACGGCACGGAACGACCCGGTGGCCTCGTAGAGGGCCAGGCCGACCAGGGGGCCGAGGAAGCCGCCGGTCTTGTCCATCGCCTGCTGGATGCCGAACGCCCGACCCCGTCGGTGGCGGTCGTGTTCGGCCAACAGCAGGTCCCGGGGGGCATCGCGGAGCCCCTTGCCCGCTCGATCGCCGATCCGGACCGCCAGCACCGCCGGCCACACCGTCGTGAGCGCCAGGGCCGGTTTGGCCACGCTCGACAGCCCGTAGCCGAGCCGGACCCAACGAGCGGGTTCGCGAGCGGCGACCCTGCCGCCGATCGCCGCAGCGAGGGCGGCCGTGACCCCGGCGACCCCCTCGACGACCCCGACGGCGAGCGGGGAGGCTGCGAGTTCGATGGCGAGGAAGAGCGGCAGGACGGGGACCACCATCTTGGAGCCGAGGTCCTGGAGGAGCGAGACCCACCCGAAGGTCACGGGCAGCGAGCGGCTCCGGGCCGTCGTGGCGGTCATCGCCGCCGAGGGTAGGCGGCCGCGCCCCGGCCGCCGCCCTGCCGCAGGCCCTGGCCTCACTGAAGCGACAAGCGTGTCGAGGCTTGAAGTAAGGTAATTTGACCCACCGTCACGTTGTGCAAAGGATACATTGCACGTGCTCTTCCATCTGCTGCGTCGGGCGTCCCGGCAGATCAGCGTCTCGCACCCCATCCGCGCCGCGCTGGCCGTAGCCCTCCTCGCATCGGTCCTCGCGGTCGTCTCGGCGCCGCCGGGCGGTGCGGCCTCGAACGGGATCACCGTCACCGTCTTCGACGACCACGACGCCGACGGCGTCCACGACGACGGCAGCGCCACCCCGTCGGCCAGCGACGACGAGCCCGGCGTGGCGGGCATCACGATCACCGTCTTCGGCGACGACGACGCCACCGGCCTCGCCGGGGTGACCGACGCCACCGGTGTGGCGACCTTCGGTGCCGGTTCGCTCCCGGCCGGCGAGCGGTTCCGGGTCGAGCTCGACACGGCGACGCTGCCCGATGGCTTCGCCCCCGGCTACGTGGGGGCCTCCGGCGTCGGTGCCGCCGTCGAGTTCGTCGACACCTCGGGCGGGCCGGTCGCCCTCGACCTGCCGGTGCACCGTCCGTTCGAGTACTGCCAGTCGGGCGCATCGGTCGCCGCCACGTGCCAGGTCGCGGGCGACCCGACGGCCGCAGGGT
>JBPEXC010000491.1:0-1636 GCA_052032035.1 Acidimicrobiales bacterium
TCTGAACCGCCCCCTCGTCGGGCGGCGGCGCCAGCACGGCCCGGATCGAGCGAGCCGACACTGCGAGCGCGACGGCCACGACGACGGCCACCGGCACGACGGCAGGGTGGATCGTCACCACGCCGGCGTCGTCGAGGAGGCCGGCCGCCGCCAGCGCGAGGAGGCCGCCGCCGGCGACGAGGTCAGGGGATTCGAAGGACATGGATCACTCCCAGGCCGATGGATGCGTCGATCTCGACGGTGCCGAGCGACTCGAACGATTCGTCAACGGGGTCGCAGGGTTCGCCCGTGTTGGGCTCGAAGGCGGTCTCCCAGCGGACGACGGTGCCGTCGGCGTCGACGACCGCCGTCGGCGGTACGGGCGAGCCCAGGTGGTAGGCCGCGAACTCGCGAGCGACATCGGCGCCGGGCCCCTCGGGATCGAAGGCGTCGGGATCGGTGACGTCGAGCGCGCCCTCGAAGCCGGTGTTCAGCACCAGGCCGGCCAGTTCGTCGGGTGTGGCCGACCACGAATCGCACCAGGGCTCCGCCGCCGCCCGCCGGACCGTCTGGGTCGATCCTCCGACCAGCGTCCAGGACTCCCGGCAGCAGTAGGGCTCCGACAGCGTCAGCTCCCCGGCACCGACCGAGCCGCGCACGACCAGGTCGGCGGCGGCCGGCACCTCGATCGTCAGCTCGCCGGCGGTGGCGTCCGCCTCGATCCGCAGGGGCTCGTCGACCGACACCGCACCGGGGGCCACCGTGACCCGTCTCGTGCCGTAGCCGCTGGCGACGTCGACGACCTCGCCCGACGGTGCGGCGATCTCGACGTCGGCGCCACCGTCCGGGTGACGTCGGGTGTCGGGGATCGAGAAGGCCACCCAGCCGACCAGGAGCGGGGGCACGAGCAGGAGCGTCACCCTGGCTCGGCCCCGCCAGGCCGACAGGGCCAGCACGGCGCCGACGATCGCCAGCGCACCGTTCACCCAGATCGACGGAGCGAGCCCGGGCTCGACGACCGTGTCGAGGGCAGCGACGACGACGGTGAACCCGACGAGCAGGGCCAGGGTCATTGGCCAGAGTGCCGGCTCCCGACGCGGCCGGGGGCGGCGGTGGAGGGAGACGGGCAGGGCCGGCAAGGGGGCCGAGCGGCCCCGGCGGGCGAGTCCCCACCGGGCCGGGCGGGGCACCGGCGGTCCAGCAGGCGTGGCCGGGAACTCCTCGGTCTCGGACACAGACTCGAACACAGGCTCGGGCTCGGGACGGTCGGTCAGCAGCAACCACGCCAGGGCGACCAGGGCGCCGGCGGGCCACAGCGAGCGGTCGACGAGGACGACGGCCCCGGCGACGCAGACGACCACGGCGGTGAGGCCCTCGAGCCGACCCTCCGGCGTGCGAAGCCGGCGGACGATGGCTCGGCCGTCGACCGGCGGCAGCACGAGCCATGCCAGCGCGTAGACGGCGACCACAGCCGCCACCGGGCCGGGATCGACCGAGCCGGCGGCGACCAGGACGGCGACCACGCCCATGCGCAGCAGGTTGCCGTCGAGGGCGAACCGCTCGGCGGCGCCGCCGACGACGCCGCCGAGGTAGCGATCGTGGGGAGAACGATGGACGGGAGACCTCATGTGGCCATCGTGAACGAGCGGCCGGCTCC
>JBPEXC010000492.1:0-5462 GCA_052032035.1 Acidimicrobiales bacterium
ACGCCGTCCTTGATCATCGCGTCGATGATCGCTCGGCCGAGATCGGTGCGCACGATTGTGAGCGTCCAGTCGGTCTCGTTGCCGATGCCGCCGGTCGAGATGTCGGCGTGCTCGGCCGCGAAGTCCGGGCAGTGGTTACAGCCCTCACGAGTCCAGGCGTGGCACTCCTTGAGATTGATCTCGTGGTAGCTGCCGTCGCGCATCCACACCTGGAACACGCCCTTGATGTTCATCTTGACGATCTCGTCCTTGGCGAGGCCGTACTTCAGCCAGAACAATTCGTCGAACATGGCGTCGTCGAAGCTCTTGGAGCAGAGCAGTCCGATGTTGAGCTTGATCGGCTTCGAGACCTTGCCGGCCTTGCGGTGCCACATCACCGGCGCCACCGAGGTCTGGCAGCTCATGCCGACCAGGGCGAGGTTCTCGAGCCCCTTCTCGCGGGCCTCGTCGTAGGCCATCGTGTTGGCCGAGTAGGTGTAGCGACTCCCGGCGCCGGCCAGCACCTCCTCGGCGTTCGTGGCCACGCCCGGCTTGGCCTTCCAGCCACCGGCGCCGCCCTCGAGCATCGAGACGAGCGCCCCGTCGATGATGTCGTTCTCGAGGCACCAGATCAGGATCGCCGAGACCAGCCCGCCGTCCTGACCCTTGTCGTAGACGGCGTCGTCCTTGGCCCGCACCAACAAGATGTCCTTGTAGATGCCCGACATCTCGTCGGCCTCGCGCACCCGACCGTGCAGGTGCTCATCCGCGACGGTCTCCCAGTCACGGAACCGCGGGCAGGCCCGGGTGCACGACGTGCAGCCCTTCTCGCCGTGGCCGCAGTTGGCCAGGCCGAGCTCCTCCTCGAGGTGGAACGGCTTGTAAGCGCCGGGCTTGTGCTCGTAGCCGATGACATCGTGGGGACACGAGATCACACAGCCGGCACACCCGGTGCAGAGCCCCGAGGTGATGACCTCGTCGTAGAGCTCCTTCCACTGGAAGGTCCAGCGCTTCTTCGTCGTCATGACGCCAACCTAGTCCCCACCCCCGGCTCCGATGCCAGCCAGGCCCGGTGACGCCGTGTCACCGGGCGTGGCGCCGGCCGGCCCTCGGCCGGTCCAGGGTCAGAGGTCGCCGACCTCGATCACGCAATCGGCGACGACGTCGATGATCTGGGCCGAGGTCGGGGGTGCCGGTTCGGCCCGCATCGCCTCGTCGAGATCGACGAACTCGGCGTAGTCGAGCGCCGAGGTCAGCTCGTCGATCACGCACTGACACAGGCGGGTGTGGAGCACCGAGTCGATCGTCGCGTCGGTGCAGGCGGCGAAGAAGTCGTCGGTGTTCTGCGCCGAGTACTCGGTCGGAGCGTCCTCGCCACAGCCGGCGATCAGCACCGCCGAGAGCAGGACGGCAGCGACTCGGGCGAGGGGGGTCACGCCGACGAGGGTAGACGCCCGTCGAGCGGGCGACGGTGTCGTCGGTCAGCGGCCCTCGCTGCGCCGCCGACGGTGGGTCTCGAGGTCGATCACCGGGGCGACCGGGGCGTCGGACCACTGCCGTTCGCGCAGGTCGGCGACCGGTCGGCCCGGATGGGCGAACACGGCCTCGGCCAGGGCTTCCCAGCCGTCGGGGTTGTGGTGGATGGAGGGGATGTCGATCGAACCGACGAAGGGGATCGGTTCGGGGTGCCCACCGTTAGCCGCCCGCCGGTGGGCACGACGTGAGTCGTCGTGGCGGAGCATGCCCAGGTCAACGGCGGGAGCCGGGAGAAACCTGAGTAGTACGAATTCGCCCTTCGAAGGGCCCTTCGACCCAGCAAGTCCCGACGGCGGGTGCCGAGGCACCCCGGGGCAGCGGCGTTCGCAGCCCCGCGCTCGGGGCCGGTCAGTCGGCCGCAAGCTCGACGGCCCGGCTGAACACGGCGTCGAGCATCTCCTCGGTGAGCCGTCCGGTGAAGGTGTTCTGCTGGCTCACGTGGTAGCTGCACACGATCGTCGCTCCGTCCGGCGTGGGCACCTCGACCCCGTGACCGAACGCGGGACGGGGTCGGATGCCGAGGTGGGCGGTGAGCGCCTGGTAGGCGAACCCGCCGAGGGCGACGAACACCCGGGCGTCGATCAGTTCGAGCTCACGGTGCAGGAAGGGCGCGCACAGGTCGCGCTCGGCCGGCGTGGGTTTGTTGGCCGGCGGGGCGCACTTCACCGGCGAGGTGACCAGGGCGTTGGTCAGCTCGAGCCCGTCGTCGATGTCGACGCTCTCGGGCTGGTTGGCCAACCCGGCCCGCCACATCGCCCGATACAGCCAGTCGCCCGAGCGGTCGCCGGTGAACATGCGGCCGGTGCGGTTGGCGCCGTGGGCCGCCGGGGCGAGCCCGACGACCACGATCCGAGCGTGGGGATCGCCGAATGCGGGCACCCCCCGCCCCCAGTAGTCGTCATCGGCGTAGGCCGCTCGCTTCTCGACCGCCACCTTCTCGCGCCAGGCGACCAGGCGCGGACAGGCCCGACACGCCGCCACCTGCTCGCCCACGGCCCCGAGGTCGGCGGCACGACCGATGCGCACGGCTCGGCGGGAAGGGCGGGGTCGACCCGGGGGTCGCTGGGCGGTCATGACCCGGAACGCTAGATAGCGTTGACGGCGATGGCACGTGCTGCGACCACCAAGAAGGCCCCCACCCGGAAGGCGGGCGCCAAGAAGGCTGCGTCGCGCCGGAAGACCACCGAGGCGCCGAAGCCGACGATGGTGTTCCTGGTCCGCCACGGCAAGACCCCGACCACGGGCGCCGTCCTCCCGGGCCGGGCCAAGGGCCTCCACCTCGCCCCCGAGGGCCTCGCCCAGGCCGAACGGGCCGCCGAGCGGCTCGCGGGGCTCGGCGACGGTCGGATCCACGCCGTCTACGCCTCGCCGATGGAGCGCACCCAGGAGACGGCCAAGCCGATCGCCAAGGCGCTCGGCCTCCGGGTCCGCACCGCCAAGGGGCTGATCGAGGCCGACTTCGGCCAGTGGACCGGCCGCAAGCTGAGCGAGCTCCGCAAGCTGCCCGAGTGGCAGACCGTGCAGCGCTACCCGAGCGGGTTCCGCTTCCCCGGCGGCGAGTCGTTCCTCGAGATGCAGACCCGCATGGTCGACCAGATCGCCGAGCTCGTCGCCAAGCACCCGGGAGAGACGATCGTGGCCACCTCCCACGCCGACACGATCAAGGCCGCCGTCGCCCATGCGATGGGCACCCACCTCGACCACTTCCAACGCATCGTGATCGGCCAGTGCTCGATCACCGCGATCCTCTACACGGCGTCGGGCCCGGTCGTGCTGGCGGTCAACTCGACCGGCGACGACCTCTCGACGCTGGTGCCGAGCTGATGGAACCGATGAGCGAGTCGTTCGAGTTCCGGTCGGTGAACCACTTCACCGCGGGCGCCATCGGCGAGCCGGGCGCGCGGGTGTTCTACCTCCAAGCCGGCGACGACGACCGCTACGTGTCGGTCAAGATCGAGAAGCAGCAGGTGTCGGCCCTCGCCACCTTCCTCAAGTCGGTGATGGACGACCTGCCCGAGCCCGAGCTGCCCGCCGACGGACCGGTGCCTCTGATCGAGCCGGCCCTGCCGGAGTGGATCGTGGGGCAGATCGCCGTCGGCATCGACGAGGCCGACGCCAAGGTCGTGCTCGTCGTCGAGGAGCTGGTGCCCGACGACGAGGACGACGACGCCGAGGACGACCTGCTGGCCGACGTGTCGACCGGCGCCCAGCTCCGGGTCCACCTCAGCGTCGAGCAGGCCGCCAACTTCATCGCCACCTCCGAGGACCTGATGTCGAAGGGCCGGCCGCCGTGCCGCCTGTGCGGGCAGCCCGATTCGTCGAGGCACGTCTGCCCTCGACTGAACTGACGGCGATGTCCGACCCCCTCGTCTTCTTCGACCTCGACACCGACGCGGTGCTCGAGCTGTTGACCGACGGCGAGGTCGAGGTCGAGGGCCGTATGCCCCACAGCTCCAATGCGACCCTGCTGGTCGACGTGATCGACCCCGACGACGCCGACCGGCGCATCCAGGCGATCTACAAGCCCGGCCGGGGCGAGCGGCCGCTGTGGGACTTCCCGCCCGACCTCTACAAGCGGGAGGCGGCGATGTACCGCCTCGCAGCGAGCCTCGGCTGGGACGTGGTCCCGCCGACGACGATCCGGCTCGGCCCCTTCGGCGAGGGGTCGATCCAGGCCTTCGTCGACGCCGACTTCGCCGAGCACTACTTCACCCTCCACGAGGCCGTGATCGACGGCGAGCGCGACGAGGCCGCCCTCGACGACCTCCGCAAGCTGTGCGTGCTCGACCTGCTGGCCAACAACACCGATCGCAAGTCGGGGCACTGCCTGCTCGGCCGCAACGGCCGGATCTACGGCATCGACCACGGCCTCGCGTTCCACGCCCAGTGGAAGCTGCGGACCGTGATGTGGGACTTCGTCGGCGAGCCGATCCCGGCCCCGCTGCTGGAGGCGGTGGAGGGGGCGCTGCGCGACGGCTTCCCCGCCGAGTTGTTGTGTCTGCTCGATCCGCTGGAACGCGACGCCCTCGAGACCCGTGCCCGGGCCGTGCTCGACGCCGGCGAGTTCCCGGCCGACGACACCGACGGTCACCGCTACCCCTGGCCCCTCGTCTGAACCTAGGGTCCGGGCCATGACCGAAGCTGCCTGGACCCGCGTTCGCTACGAGACCGACGAGCGGGTGGCCCGCATCACCCTCGCCCGCCCGGAGGCGGCCAACGCCCAGGACTACCTCCTGCTCTCCGAGCTCAACGAGGCCTTCGACCGGGCCGCCCAGGACACCGAGGTGCGGGTGATCGTGTTGGCCGCCGACGGCAAGCACTTCTCGTCGGGGCACGACCTGCGCGACACCACCGACATCAACGATCTGCCGACGCTGGGGACCCAGTGCCACTTCGACGCTCCCGGGGCCGAGGGCTACATGGCACGCGAGACCGAGATGTACCTCGACCTGTGCTGGCGCTGGCGCAACATCGCCAAGCCGACGATCGCCGAGGTGCAGGGCAAGGTGATCGCCGGCGGCCTGATGCTGGTGTGGCCGATGGACCTGATCATCTGCGCCGACGACGCCACGTTCTCCGATCCGGTGGTGGCCTTCGGCGTGAACGGCCACGAGTACTTCACCCACCCCTTCGAGCTCGGCGGCCGACTGGCCAAGGAGCTGCTGTTCACCGGTCGGGCGATGACGGCGGCCGAGGCCAAGGAGGTGGGCATGGTCGCGAAGGTCGTCGCTCGCGACGAGCTGACCGAGACCACGATGGCGATGGCCCACCACATCGCGAAGCGGCCGATGTTCGGGCTCACCCTGGCGAAGCAGTCGGTCAACAACGCCCTCGACATCATGGGCATGCAGGCCGCGATGAAGTCGGCGTTCGGCCTCCACCACGTGGGCCACAACCACAACAAGCTGCTCTTCGACGGCAGCCTCGTCGACCCGTCGGGCGTCGAC
>JBPEXC010000493.1:0-4848 GCA_052032035.1 Acidimicrobiales bacterium
CCCACCACCTTCTCGCCGGTGAACGCGCCGGACGTGCAGATCCGGGACCGCATCGCGTGGATGAGATCGAACATCTCGTCGTCGCCGTCGTAGGCGTCGGCCTCGATGCCGTAGGCGGCCAACGCCTTGGGGGTGGAGCCGCCGCTCTGGTCGAGGGCGGCGATGAAGCCGTCACCGGTCGTGATCTGGTCGAGCTGTTCGGGGTTCATGGGTGGAGCACCGCGCTTTCCGGCCGGCGACGTTGCCGACCGTGTGGGGGATTCGAACAGGCCAATGGTGCCACCTCGTCGCTGCACAGGCCATTGACGGCGCGTCATCCGGGACAGATGACGCACGGGACCCCGCCACCACCGGGCCGCTCGACCCATCCGGCGACGGGATCCGACACACTGGGACGGTGACCGCCCCCTTCGACGTCGTGGTGTTCGACCTCGACCACACCCTGTTCGACTTCGAGCTCTCGAAGCACCTCGCCTTCGACCGCCTCCTCGACGACCACCGGGTGCCCGACCCGACGGGCGACCTCGTCGACCGGTTCAGCGAGTGGGCCGCGCCGCTGTGGCGCCGCTTGGAGGAGGGCACCCTCACCCTCGAGACCCTCAACCTCGAGCGCTTCGAACTGCTGGTCGAACGGGCCGGGCTCGACGCCGACCCGGCGGCGATGGCGGTCGACTACCTGCGGCTGCTCGGCGGGCTCGGTGGCCTCCTCCCCGGCGCTCGCCATCTCCTCGACGCGCTGGCGGCGGCGGACGTCCGCATGGCCTTGGCGTCGAACGGCTACAGCGAGGTGCAACGGGCACGTCTCGACCAGTTCGACCTCGACCGCTACTTCGACGCGATCGCGATCTCCGGCGAGCTCGGGCACGCCAAGCCGTCGGTGGCCTTCTTCGAGCGGCTCTTCGACGACCTCGCCGGCGCCGACCCCGCAGCGTCGCTGATGGTCGGCGACAGCCTCACCTCGGACATGGCCGGAGGACGCGGCTTCGGGATGGTCACGTGTTGGTACGCACCCCACCTGGCGGCGCAGCCGAACGAGCCGGTCGAGCGGCCGTCGACCGTCGACCACGTCGTCACCGACCTGGGGGCGATCGCCGCGCTGGCCGCCTGACCCGACGCCAGAACCACGGCCTCGACCAACGCCCGGGCCGCAGCGCCCGCCGATCCTCAAGGAAGCGCCGCAACGGTCCGTTGACCTCACCATGACGGCGATGACGAACCCGGACACCCGGTCGATGCTGCCCGACCTGGCGCGCCGGCTCGAGGCCTCGCTCGGTGCGGTGCTGCTCGGGCAGGAGCGGGCCGTGCGTCTCGTCGCCGCCGCGGTGCTCACCGGCTCCCACGTCCTGCTCCACGACCAGCCCGGGGTCGGCAAGACCACCCTCGCGGCCGGCGTCGCCCAGTCGATGGGCGGACGGTTCCGCCGCATCCAGGGCACCCCGGACCTCCTGCCGACCGACCTGACCGGCGCGGTGATCCCCGACCAGGCGACCGGCGAGTGGCGGTTCCGCCCCGGTCCCCTGGTGGGCAACGTCGTCCTGGTCGACGAGATCAACCGCATCAGCAGTCGCACCCAGTCCGCGCTCCTGCAGGTGATGGCCGAACGTCGCATCTCGATCGAGGGCCACGTCCACCCCCTGCCCGACCCCTACCTCGTCGTCGCGACGATGAACCCGAGCGGTTCGGCCGGCACCTTCGAACTCACCGTCGGCCAGCTCGACCGGTTCGACGTCGTCCTCTCCCTCGGTCGGGTCGACCGGGCCACCGAGCGGGAACTGCTGCGTCGTCCCGCCGACCACGACCCGGTGGCCGGGGTGGCGGCGGTCGCCCCCCTGGCCGCATGGCCCGACGTGCGCCGCTCGGTCGAGACCGTGCACGTCGCCGACCCGGTGGTCGACTACACCCTCGACGTCTGCGACACGGTCCGCTCGCTCGGCCACCTGAGCGTGCGGGCCTCGATGTCGCTGCTCCGACTGGCGCGCGGGCTCGCCGTGCTCGACGGTCGCGACTTCGTCGTCCCCGACGACGTGCGAGCCCTCGCCCCGGCGTGTCTGGCCCACCGCCTCGTCGAGGGTGCCGCCGGGCTCGATCATCACCTGGCCGAGGTCACCGGCCTGGTCGATCGCGTGCCCGCCCCCGCCCTGGGGTCGTGACCACGCCACCCGTCGCTCCCCTGCCGTCGTTCACCTCGGGCGATCTGGCGGCGCGCAAGATCCGTCTGGTGCACCACGTCCGGCTCCTGCTCGGACTCACCCCGATCCTGGCGATGCTGGCCCTCGGCCCGGAGGCGACGCTCCTGCGGATCCTGCTGGTGTTCGCCGTCCTGGCGTCGCTGGCCGACGTGGCCCTCAACCTCTGGCTGCGTCGCGGCGCCGCGGTGTGGGCCGAGCTGCCACAGGTGCTCGACGTCGGCGTGCCCACGTCGGTCCGGGTGCGGGTGGCCCTCCCCCACGGCCTGGGTGCGCTCGGCCGCTTCGTCTACGGCGTCGACTCCGGACCGAAGGTCTGGAGCGACCGCCTGGTCGACGGTGAGGTGCCGGTGGTCGCCGAGCGACGAGGTCGGCTCGAGAGCGTGACGTTCGAGGTCGAGACCGGTGGCGTGTTCCACCACGTCCACACCGTGCTCGGCTTCGTGCTCGCCCCGACGCGCCCGATCCTGGTCGTGCCGGCCGCGGTGCGCGACGACGCGGGGCGCGCCGTGCTCGACCGCTTCGACGCGGCCGCGACCGCCGAGCTCGACGTCGTCGGCGTGCGCCCCTGGCGCGACGGCGACCAGCGCCGAGACGTCCACTGGGCGGCCACCGCCAGGGTCGGCGACGTGATCGTCGCCGACCGGTTGCCCGAGCCCGACACGACCCGCCGGCTGGAGATCGTCGCCGTCGCCGACCGCGAGTCGACGCTGCGCGACGTGCTCGGCCGGGCCCGGCACCTCGCCGAACACGCACTCGCCCAGGGGTGGACGGTCGACCTGGTCACCCGCGTCGGGTCGCTCGGGGCCGGCGTCGCCGTCACGACCGTCGGCGACGAACCCACCCTGTTCGGCGCGCTGGCCGACGCCGTCACCGGGGCGCCGATCGCCGCCGCCGAGCTCGCCGAACCGACCGCGCCACGCCTCGTCGTCGAGGCCGACGGCACGAAGGCCCACGCCCATCGGGAGCGGTCGTGAAGCCGTCGGCGCCCTCTGCCGTGGTCGGCTCGACGGTCCGGGCCGCCCTCCAGCTGGCGTTCCTCACCTTCGCCGCCCGGTCGGTCGTCGACTCGACGACGGGCCTCCTGGTCGCCGCGGTCGCCCTGGTCGCCGGCCTGGCCCTGCCGATCCTGCAGCCCTCGCCCACGCCTCGGACCCGACCGGTGGCGGCGATGATGGCCCTCGCCCTCGGCGCCGTGGCCGCCGCCGCCCACTCGCCGTCGCTCTCGGCCGCCTTGTTCCTGGCCACCCTGGTGACGGCCGGGGCGCTGTCGCGCTCACCGGCCGACCTGTTCGCCGTCGACGTCGGCCTCCTCGTCGTGCTCGGCCTCGCCGCCGGCGGCGCCGACGGATCGCTCGTCACCGCCGTGCAGCCCGACCCGGCCCAGCTCCTGGCTGCATCCGTGCCCCTCGTGCTGCTGGTGGCCACCGTCGTGCTGGGTGGCGCCACGCCGGCCGAGCACGTCCTGGGCGACCGGCCGGTGCGGGGCGCGCCTCGCTACCTGCTCGTCACGGTGCCGGCCCTCCTCGCCATGGTCGTCGTGGCGGCCCTCGTCGCCGGACTGTCGCCGACCTTCGATCGCAGCTCGCTGTCGATCGAGTTCGGCCGGGGCGACGGCAGCTCGGCCCCGCGCCGCGACCACCCCGGGCTCACCGGCGTGCTCGACGCCGGCGACAACCCGACCCTCACCGACGACGTCGTGCTGCGGGTCCGCTCCGACCTTCCCCTCTACTGGCGGGGGATGACCTACAACGCCTACGACGGCCGGTACTGGTACGACACCCTCGACCGACAGAGCGCCACGTTCCCCGGCGGCGGCACCCGGATGTCGTCCACCCCGATCCCCGGCGACACGGTCGAGATCGCCCAGACGTTCTTCCTCGAGCAGAGCGGCCTCGACGTCCTGCTCGCCGCCGCCCGGGCCGACACCGTCTACTACGAACAGTTCCACGGCACCTACAGCACCCTCGACGACGTGATCATCCCGAGCGAGCGGCTGCCCGCCGGGGCCAGCTGGACCGTGATCAGCTCGGTGCGCGTCGTCGACGAGGCCGACCTGCGGGCCGCCGACACCTCCGGGGCCCGGGTCCCGGACCACCTCGCCGACATCTACGCGGTCGAGGACAACGTGTCGCCCGAGACCGCTGCGCTGGCCCTGGCGATCACCGGCGACGCCACCACGACCTACGACAAGGTGACCGCCCTCGAGGACTGGTTCGACGCGAACGTCACCTACGACCGGTGGGACGCCGCCGCCCCCGACGGCGTCGACCCCGTCGACCACCTGCTGTTCGGCATCCGCCGGGGCTACTGCGAACAGATCGCCTCGGCGATGACGGTGATGCTACGCTCCCTCGGCGTGCCGGCCCGGGTGGTCGTCGGCTACATCCCCGCCGACCGCGATGGCCGCACCGGCGAGTGGATCTCCCGCGGCTCCGACGCCCACGCCTGGACCGAGATCTACTTCCCCGGGATCGGTTGGCAGGCCTTCGACCCGACCTCCGGTGTGCCCCTCACCGCCGACGCCATCACCGACGACGCCGCCGGACAGCCCCTCGCCGTCTCGACCCGGCAGGTGGCGACGGTCCTCGGCGGGGTGCTGGCCGTGATCGGCGGCGCGTTCGCCGTCGCGTCGTGGCGGCGCCGACGCCTCGACCGGGTC
>JBPEXC010000494.1:0-7038 GCA_052032035.1 Acidimicrobiales bacterium
ACCGGGGCGTGGCCCCGCTGTCGGTGCCGGAGGCCTCGTGGGCACCGAACAGGGCTCGCTCGCCCTCGTCGATCGCTCGGACGACCAGGCCGTTGTCGCCGGCGCGGCGAGCGGCCTCACGCACGAAATGCCACAGCCGGTGGGCGGCTTCGAAGTGCGCTCGGTCGGTTGCGGCCTCGGCGGCCCGGCGCAGATCGCCCAGCACCAACACCCCGTCCTCGCGGGCCAGTTCGATCTCGAGCTCGATCCCCTCGGTCTCGACCGAGTCGTCGAGGGGCTGCAGCGTGACACTGCCGACCCGGCGGTGGTCGACGTCGGTGGCAGGCGGCGTGAGCGCGTCGGTCTCCATGTGGGAGTCATCGGTCGGTTCGGCGACGACCTGAGCACGAATCCGGGCCCTCGGGCGGGCCGACCGGACGTCGCGAGAAATTGCGTGCGGCCTATCCAGAACGCTCTCCAGATGCCGATGGAGCCTCGTATGCAGCCGGACTTCACCGCCGCCGAAGCCGACTTCCCGCGCGCTCCTTCACGACCCGAGGACCTGGGGATCCCCGTCGCCCTCGTCGAAGACCTCATCCTGCGACGTCTCCTGCTCGAGCGGGTGTCGAGCGTGCACGGACTGTCGGCCGCCCTCGGGCTGATGGCCGCGATCATCCAGCAGCTCACCGATTCGCTGCGGGATCGCCACCTCGTCGAGTACCAGGGCATGGACGGGCGCGACTACCGCATCGGACTCACCGAGCAAGGTGGTCGCCTCGCCAACGAGCGGATGCAGACCTGCACCTACGCCGCCTACGCGCCGGTCGGACTGGCCGAGTACACCCGCGTCGTGTGGTCCCAGAAGGCCGACGTGCTGATCGACCGGGAGAACATCCGGACCGCGTTCGGCGACCTGGTCGTCGCCGACGAGATGCTCGACCAGCTCGGCCCGGCGTTCATGAACGACGGTGCCATCTTCCTCTACGGCCCGCCCGGCACCGGCAAGACCAGCCTCGCCGAGCGCATGGCCCGGATCTACCGCGACAAGATCCTCGTTCCCCGGGTCGTGGAGTCCGACGGTCAGATCATCAGCGTGATGGACCCGTCGATCCACAAGATCGCCGCCGAGCAGCCGCCCGGCCTCGATCCTCGCTGGGTGCTGTGCGAACGACCGATCGTGATCGTCGGCGGTGAGTTGACGATGACGATGCTCGATCTCGACTTCGACCCGATGTCGAAGGTCTACTCGGCGCCGATCCAGATGCAGGCCAACAACGGGATCCTGGTGGTCGACGACTTCGGCCGACAGTCGATGACGCCGGCGGAGCTGCTCAACCGCTGGATCGTGCCGCTGTCGCGCAGCATCGACTTCCTCAAGCTGTCCAACGGCACCAAGTTCACCGTCCCCTTCGAACTCAAGCTGGTGGCGTCGACCAACCTCGACCCCCACGAGCTCGGCGACGATGCCTTCCTGCGTCGGCTCAAGAACAAGGTCTACGTCGGCCCGATCACCGAGAACGCCTTCAACTGGATCCTCGTGCGGGCCGCCCAGGCCCACGGCATCGAGGTGACGGCCGAGGCCGCCCAGCACCTCCGCAACGTGGCGGTGAAGAACATCGGCGAGCTGCGCCCCTACGTGGCGATCGACTTCCTCGAGATGATGAAGGGCATCGCGGCCTACGAGGGTCTGCCCCGTCAGCTCGACCGCAACATGATCGACCGGGTGGCCCAGGTCTACTTCTTCAGCGACGAACCGCCGCTGGCTCCGACCTCGGCCCCGGCGGCTGCACCGTCAGCAGCGGCAGCACCGACCCCGGCAGCGCCCACACCGGCCGCACCGGCTCCCAGCGCACCGACGCCTCAGCCGACGGGCGCGTCCAGCCTCTGACCGAGCTGGGCGCCCACGTCGACGAGGGCCCCGCAGTTCCGACATCGGCGCAGATCGCGTCGGGCGGTGTCGAGCACCGGCGTGAGCAGTCGTCGATCGCGCTCGCTGGCGGTCATCGAGCAGGTGGGACAGTGGACGTAACGGGGCATGACGGGTCCTCGGCAACACTCCAGCCCACCACCACCCTACGCGCGCCGGCCACTACCGTGGGGGTCCATGTCGGATGTCATCGTCTCCATCGACGACGCGATCGACGAGTTCTTCCTGGCCCGCCGCCCGAAGAAGCACTCCGAGCACACCCTCGCGGCCTACCGTCGCGACCTCGATGCGATCGTTCGGCAGCTCGAGGAGGTGACCGGCACGGCTCGGTCCGAGCTCCGCGTCGATGCCCTCGACGTGCGCACCCTGCGGCGAGGGTTCGCCGGCATCTCCCACCAGTCGGCGGCCACGATCTCGCGCACGTGGTCGACCTGGAACCAGCTGTTCACGTTCCTCGTCGCCGAGGGCGCGCTGCCCGGCAACCCGATGGCGGCCGTCGAGAAGCCCCGGGTCCCCAAGAGCCGCCCCAAGGCGATCACCGGTGACGACAGCGTGCAGCGCCTCCTCGTCGCCGCCTCGACCGAGGGCCCGACCGTGCGCGACCCGTGGCCCGAACGCGACCTCGCCGTCGTCGTCACGCTGATCACCTGCGGGCTGCGCCTCTCCGAACTGCTCGACCTGTCGATCCGTTCGATGGACGGCCCCGCCGGCGACCGCGTGCTCGGCGTGCGGGGCAAGGGTCGCAAGGAACGCACCGTCCCCCTCGAGCCGGAGGTCGAGGCGATCATCCAGCGCTACCTCGAGTCGCGCCTGCGTCGCTTCCCGGGACGGATCGCCGCCGACGCCGCCCTCTTCGTCGCCAACTCCGGCGAACCGATGCGACGCGGTGCCCTGCAGTACCTGATCGACCGCCTCTATCGCGAAGCCGGGATCCGCACCCGGGTGCCCCAAGGGGCGCTCGTCCACGCCCTGCGCCACACCTTCGCCACCAACCTGGCCCGCAACGGGGCGACCGGCACCGAGCTGCAACGCCTCCTCGGCCACGAGTCGCTGGCCACCACCCAGCGCTACGTCGACGCCACCGCCCGCGAGGTCCGGGCCGCCGCGCGCTCCAACGACGCCTATCGGGCCCTCGAGTCGCTCGACGTCGGCCGGCGCGGCTGACCGCATCCACCCGACCGAAGCGGCCTCGGCCCAATTAGTGTGGTCGCCCTGGGTTGTTGTCGCTCCCTTGGCGACGGCAACCTTGCCTGCGGCTTGTGCGCCCCCGCACCCACTCACCGAGGACTCACCCATGTCTCGACGTATCGACATCGAACTCACCAGCGACCGCAACGACGGCACCTGGACCTGGCGGGCAGCCGGGGCTCGTGAACCCAAGGGGGTGTTGGAGGCGTCGGTGCTCTACGACGGTGCCGCCGTCGGTGACGTCTGCAAGGCCGAGGCCGAGTTCCTCCTCGATGGCATCGACGTCATCCAGACCTTCGCTCCGAAGAAGAAGAAGGGTCGCACCGAGGACCTCCTCGAGATGGTCGCCCGCCCGGTGCCCGACAGCGAACTGGTGACCGAGGTGCGTGCCCCCAAGGGTCGCGGTGGCGGCCGGCGCGGCGAACGTCGCGGCCGTCGCGACGACCGAGGCGACCGCGGGGATCGTGGCGACCGTCGCGAGCGCGGCCCCCGCCGCGAGCGCAGCGAAGCCCCGCCCCGTCCGAAGGCCAAGCGACTCCGCCCCAAGCGCGAACACCGCGACGAGGTGCTGGCGTCGGTGCCGGAGGAGCATCGTCCCATCGCCGATCAGCTGCTGCAGGGCGGCCTGCCCGCCGTGCGCCAGGCGATCGAGAAGCAGAACGCCGAGGCCAAGGCGGCCGAGAAGCCCGAGGTGCCGGTCGACACCGTGATGTCGATCGCCGAACCGCTGGCGCCCCGGCTGCGCACCGCCGAGTGGCACGACAAGGCCGACGCCGCACTCGCCGACCTCGACGAGCTCGATCTGCGCGACCTGCGTTCGGTCGTCGGCGCCGCCGACGCCAACGCCCGCACCGACGAGCTGCGAGCCCTGGCCGAGCAGCTCCGCGAGGGCCTCAACACCCGGGTCGAGGCCGACCACGCCGCCTGGTCCGCCGACCTCGAGGCCGCCGTGAAGGAAGGGCGCACCGTCCGTGCCCTGCGCCTCAGCTCCCGCCCGGTGAAGGCCGGCAGCCCCCTGCCGCCCGAGCTGGCCCAGCAGTTGGCGGCGGCCACCAGCGCCGCGTTGGCATCCGACATCGCCCAGGAGCGCTGGGCCACCGTCCTCGACGCGATGGCCTACTCGCCGATCCGCAACGCGGTCACGCCCGCTGGTTACCCGGCGGAGCCCACCGAGGACCTGCTCGAGGCGGTGCGACGGGTCGCCGACCGGGTGCCCACGATCGCCGCCCACTTCAACATCGACCCGAGCGAGGCCGCCAAGGCCAAGCGCCGCCGCCCGAAGCGCAACGCCAAGGGCGGGGGCAAGGGCGGCCGTGGCGAGCGCGGTGAGCGGGGCGAGCGCTCCGGCGGCCGCAACGAGCGATCCGGCGGCCGCGGACGCGGCGGCCGCGACGCCGACGTGCCGAAGCAGAAGCGCCAGCGCGACCTGCCGCCGGTGCCGGGCGCCGAGCCGAAGCCCGATCCGGAGGCCGAGGCCGCCGCAGCTGCCGCCGAGGCGGAGGCCGCCGAAGCGACCGAGGCGGCGGAGGCCACCACCGACGCTGTGGAGACCACCGAGGCGACCGAGACGGCCACCGACGAGAGCGCCGAGACCTCCGAGGACTGAGCCGACGCCGGCTCGCCGGCAGCATCACTTCGCTCTCATGGCCGCACCCACCTAGGGTGCGGCCATGAGTGATTCTGCAACCGTGAAGCCCGACGGTGACGCCGAGGTCGTCAGGTTCGAGGCACGCGGCCGGGTGGCCGTGATCACCCTCGATCGACCGGCCCAGCGCAACGCCGTCAACGGCGCCCTCGCGGCCGGCCTCGAGGCCGCCGTCGATCGCCTCGAGGGCGACGACGACCTCTGGCTCGGCGTGATCGTCGGCAACGGACGGGTGTTCTGCGCCGGCGCCGACCTCAAGGCCGTCGCCGCCGGCGAGGGCAACACGCTCGGCACCGAACGAGGCGGATTCGCCGGCTTCGTGGCCAGGGAGCGCACCAAGCCGATCATCGCTGCGTGCGACGGCCCGGCCCTGGCCGGCGGCTGTGAGATCGCCCTCGCCTGCGACCTGATCGTCGCCTCGACCGAGTCCTACTTCGCGGTGCCCGAGGTGAAGCGATCGTTGGCCGCGGCGGCCGGCGGCCTGTTCCGACTGCCTGCGGTCCTCCCGCGCAACGTCGCCACCGAGATGATCCTCACCGGCGACCCGCTGCCGGCGGAACGAGCCCACGCGCTGGGCATGGTCAACCGCCTCTGCGCTCCGGGTGAGGCCCTCGCCACCGCGCTCGGGCTCGCCGACGAGATCGCCGTCAATGCGCCGCTGGCGGTACGGGAGAGCCTCGCGGTCACCAAGGAGACCCAGGGCCTCGATGACGCCGCAGCGTTCGCCCGGTCCAACGAGGCGATGCGACGCCTGGCCCGCACCGACGACTTCGCCGAGGGTCCCCGGGCGTTCATCGAGAAGCGCGCCCCGGAGTGGAAGGGCCGCTGACCGCAGGCGCTGGCGCCCCGGCCGACGGGGGCCGGTTCAGAAGCGGTGGTGGACGACGAGGAGCCGGGCCTTGAGGCCGAAGCTCTCGAAGAAGTTCTTCGTGTTGCGATCGCCGGGCAGCGCGACGGCGTCGACGCCGACGCAGCCTGCGGCGCGGGCGGCGGCCACCACCTCGTTCATCATCGCCTCGCCGATGCCGAGCTTCCTGGCCTCCGGGTCGACGAGCAGGTCGTCGATCACGGCGAGCAGGGCGCCATCGTCGAGACGCTCGAACCGAGCGACCGCGTAGCCGAAGGCGACGTCGTCGAAGGTGCCGACCACCACGACGGCGTCGTCGGCGCCGACGAGCGCCTCGAGTCGTTCGGGCGACCGCAGGCGCGGCATCCCGTGACGAAGCAGCAGCTCGGCGCCCCGGTCCTCCGCGATCGCGGCGGCGTGCTCGGAAGCGAGCGCCACCATGAACGCCACGTCGTCCGTCGTCGCAGGCCGCACGCCCTCGAAGGGGCCTCGCCCCCCGGCGCACATCGCCCGGATCTCCTCGACATCACCGGACGGATCAGTCATTCGCGAGCAGGGTCATTCGCGAGCAGGGTGTCGATCTTGGCCAGGACCGTCTTGCGATGTCGGTTCGCCGTCTCGAACGCGCGGACGCGTTCGAGTTCCCCCGCGTCGAGCTCACCGAGCAGGCCGACGATCTGGCGCGCCTTGAGTTCGGTGTAGCCCGCGATCGGCAGGGCCTCGGCGTCGGGCGCAGCCGGCTCCGAGTCCTCGTCGGCGGCCAGCTCGGCCAGGACGGTGGTCTCGGACGACTCGTCGATGGTCGAGGTCGCCTCCTGCTCGTCCGGGTCGAGGACGGCCGGCGCCGGGTCGGGCGGGCTCGGTGTCCCCGCAGGCGGGTGGTCGGCCATCGGCGACGACGCCGGAGCCGGCGGCACGTCGTCGGGGGCCAGGCCCACTCGCTGGCCGACCTCGGTGATGCAGCGGGCGAGTGCGCCGGCGAGGTCGGTCACCGCAGCGTCGAGGCCCTGCTGGGCCCCGTTGGCGCCCTGGCGAGCTGCCATCTGGGCCATCAACTTCGCGAGCTGGGTCTGGCTGCGCCCCCGCTTGACGATCTTGTCCATCACGTCGGGGTACTCGTAGAGCAACCCGATCGGGGCGTAGACGAAGAGGTCGACCAACTGCTCGATCGGCGGCTTCTGCGCTTCGTCGGCCATGGGGTCCTCTCCCGTCGGGGTGGTGAACCGGGCGACCTCGGGGGTCGCCGCAGGATCAGAGCGGCTGGTGCGGTTCGATGCCGTCACCCATCGGGCAGGCGACATCGCGCTGGCCCCGACCGATCGGAAGGAAGCACAGCGAGCAGACGAACGTGTCACCGACCTTGGTCGACGACCCGCCCGACGAGCCCGACTCGTCGTCGTCCTCGTCGTCATCATCATCGTCGGCCGTGGCCATCCGAACTTTGAGGATCTC
>JBPEXC010000495.1:0-8297 GCA_052032035.1 Acidimicrobiales bacterium
TGGCACCCGGTTTGGCACCCGCCGTGAACGACGAAGGCCGTCGACGGGGCGTTTGCCCTGGTCGACGGCCTTCTCGAGGTACGCCCCCTGGGACTTGAACCCAGAACCTGCGGATTAAGAGTCCGATGCTCTGCCAATTGAGCTAGAGGCGCTTGATTACGGCTGTCGAAGGCTACCTGCGGTGCCATCGACTTCCGCTTGGGGTGACTGAGGGGATTCGAACCCCCGACCCTCAGGATCACAACCTGATGCTCTAACCAACTGAGCTACAGCCACCAAGGACGCACGATCCTACAGGGCTCTCGCCGATTCGGCGCAAGGATTTCTCCGTGCGTCGCGGCCGTCCCCTCGGGTGCCGTGGGCGATGTTCTGCCACGGGGCGAGAACCTCGCCCGGCGCCAGTCTGCTCCACCTACGATATGCGGTCCGGCCCTCGTAGCTCAGCTGGATAGAGCACCCGACTTCTAATCGGACGGTCGCAGGTTCGAATCCTGCCGAGGGCGCCAACAGGTGGTGTCATCTAGCAGTGGCTGGCCGAGCCTGCTCCTGTGCGCAAGAATCGGAGCTCATGGGCGGAAGTCGGCGGATTCGTGTAGTGGTTGTGGCGCTCGTCGCGCTGGTCTCGGTGGTCGTGCTGCCGGTGACCGTCGATGGGCGGAAGGACGGGGGTCGAACCGAGTCCCTCCCGGAGGTCGTCGCACCGGTCGAGGTCGCGGGGCCCTCGGCGACGGCCCCGCTCGCCGCCGTGTCCGAGTGCGTCGGCCTGCAGGGAGACACCGCCTACACGGGCAACTGTGAGAATCGTGAGACCGTGTCCTGCACCGGCGAGCTCTTGCGAAGCGGGCTCCCATCCGAGGTGACCGCTTACCAGATCCTCGGCGGGTGTCCCGACACTCGGGCGGAGTTGCGTGGGACGGGCTGCGTCCTCGCATCCCAGTCCATGGAGTTCGCAGGGACGATCCCCGAGAACTACGGCGACGGCAACATCCGCGAGGGCCACCCGATCCTCGCCGTTGGCCTGCAATGGAATCATGTGCTGGCCGACAACGAGCACGGGTTTGTCGAGCTCTACTCGGCGAACGTGCCGGTAGTGACGGCGACCTTCGAGTGCCCTGCAGGTCTGACCGTCGACGTCGTCATCACCTTCGAGGTGCTCCGACCGAGCCTCGATCTCCAGACCATCTGCGTGCGTGACGCTACGTACGATCAGGCGACGGGGACGTACACGCTCCACAGCGTCGCCTTAGAGCCGGGCGTGCAACCCAACCCGGGAGACTGCGCAGGTCCGGAGGCCCACCCCGAGTGGGGTGTGTGTGAGGTGGTTCACGCTCCGTGGACGATGTACCCCGGTGGTGGGCCCACCGGGATCCAGGTCGAGGTCGGCGAAAGTGTGACCGTGCCGTCGCCATCGGCAACGGTCGGCTATCTGTTCGCGGCCTGGAACTGCAGCGAGGTCGGCTACGTGACGCGACTCGCTCGCTGAGGCCTCACGCACCGTTTCCGGGCTCGGCCAGTACCACATGAGGCGGTCCGCTCGCAGCGGCGAACTTGTGACATCGAACACGAATCCCGGTTCTGAGTTTGCAATCAGTCCCGATTGTCGTAACGTCATCGTCACGAACGAGCTTCTCGGGGGCTAACAATCCCGAGCGCACCGTGTGTGGCTGGCGGAGCCAACACGAAGATGCTGCTGTCGAGATCGAGAGCGTCGAGCCCATATGGCGGGCCAAGAATCGACGCCGTCGCCCCACGGGGGCCGAGCAGCTCCTTCGGTTGTGAGCCCCTGCCTGGCCGCACGTACCCAAACCTTCCTGGAGGTCTTTGCGTGCCGACCGTTACCAACTTCAATCGTTTCGTCATCTTCGTGCTGTCCGTGTGCACCGTGCTCGGACTCGCACCCGCCGTCGAGGCACAGGCAGCCGGAACGCTCACGTGGTCCGACACCCCGGCCCAGACGGCCACGGCGGCCACCGAGGCCCACGACGACCAGATCATCCGTCTCTACAAGACCGTGCTGGGCCGCATGCCCGACGCCGAGGGTGCCGCCTACTGGACCCAGCGTCGGCTCCAGGGCGAGTCGCTGATCGACATCGCCCGCGTCATGCTCACCACCCCCGAGCCGATCGAGAGGTCGTCGGGCGACTTCATCGTCGACGCCTACCGCAACGCCCTCGACCGCGACCCTGATCCCCAGGGCTACGACTATTGGACCGCCCTCGACGACCCGGCCCTCGCCATCGCCTACATCTCCGACTCCGAGGAGCATCGCGACATCACCGGCACGATCGCCCCGCCGCCCCGCACCGTCGCCGCCCCCTCCTCCCTCGAGCTCGACAGCGAGATCCCGGCCGGCTGGGTGAACGCCGGCTACGGCGTCTACGTGCCGCCGGTGCTGCTCGCCATCCGCTGGTGCGAGAGTCGCGACAACTACACCGCCGCCAACCGCTACTCGAGCGCTCGCGGCGCCTACCAGTTCCTCCGCTCGAGCTGGGCCGCCTACGGCCACGCCGCCCGCTACGGGGTCGCCTCGGCCGACCTCGCCACCCCCGCCCAGCAGGACGAGGCAGCGGTGATCACCTGGCAGCGCAGCGGCACCCGCCCCTGGTTGGCCAGCGCCCACTGCTGGGGCTGAGCCTCCTCGTCGAGACCCGATCGCTTGCCGTCTCGGGACGGGTCGAGCCCCTGACCCGCCCCGAGACGCCTTCTCGTCCGTGGCCGATGCCGCCGCCGGCAGCGTCGATGCTGCACCGGAGCGCTGATCGGCCACGGAAGACCCCTGTCACCTCTCGGTGACGGCCCTGTCGATCACGGTCGGATCAGCAGGTCGATCACGGCCTTCAGCAGGGCGCTCAGCGCCACCAGGCCGATGGCCACGATCGATCGTTCCAGCGTGAAGATCACCCCGAGCGACACGGCGACGATGAAGGCGATCACCAACGATGCCGACCAGCTGGCGAGCCAGCCGGTGTCGAACTGTTGCGGTCGGGGTGTCTCGGCGGGAACGGTACGAGCCACGGGTCTTCTCCTCTTGCCGGTGGGAACCTTCCGAATCAGCCGGCCGGCTCCGACCGACTGATTCGCTGTGACCACTCTTCGGCACGAACGGCCCACCACCTGTAGTGCTTTTGCACCACTTTTTGTGACCGTGTTGTGGAGGCGTTGCGAAGCCCCAGCGTCACCGCCGGTTCAGGCGGTCACCCGACCCGGCGTGTCGGCCCCGAACCGTTCGATCGTCGCGTCGAGGTCGAGCGCACGGGTGCCGAAGGCGTCGCGCTCGGGGTCGACCAGGTCGGGCGGCACACACCACACCAACTCGAACTCGAGCCCGTCGGGGTCGACGCAGTAGAGACTCTTCGACTCGCCGTGGTCCGACTGGCCCACCAGCGCCCCGCCCTCGGCCAGCGACGATCGCAGCGCGGCGAGCTCGCCCAGGGTCGGGACCTCCCACGCCAGGTGATACATGCCGACGGTCGTGCGACCCGCCTGCGACGGCCCGGCCGCCTCGCCGACGCTGAACACGGCGAGATCGTGGTCGTTGCGCGAGTCGTCCGAGGTGCGAAGGAACACCCCAGCGCCCAGGTCGTAGACCCGCACGAAGCCCAGCAGCTCCTCGAAGAAGGCGGCGGTGCGCTGGGCATCGCGCACGTAGAGCACGGCATGGTTCAGACGGGTGACGGCCATGTCCCGACCCTATTGCCCGGCCAGTAGCGTTGGCGGCCATGATCGGACGCCCCCGCCCCGCCGTCGACGCCCTCCCCGCCTACAAGCCGGGCAAGGACGCCAGCCAGGCCGAGGCCGAACACGGCATCGTCGAGGCCATCAAGCTGGCATCGAACGAGAACCCGCTCGGCCCGCTGCCGGCGGTTGCGGCCGCCATCGAGGCCGCCGCGGGCGGCATCAACCGCTACGCCGACCATCGCGCCGCGGCGGTGCGGGCTGCGATCGCGGCGTGGCGCGGCGTCGACGTCGACCAGGTCGTGGTGGGCTGCGGCTCGGTCGGCCTCCTCCAACAGCTCCTCCTCACCTACGTCGACCCGGGCGACGAGGTCGTCTACCCGTGGCGTTCGTTCGAGGTCTACCCCGTCTACACCCGGCTCGTCGGCGGCGTCGCCCGCACCACCCCGCTCGTCGACCACGCCTTCGATCTCGACGCGGTCGAGGCAGCGGTGGGGCAGCGGACCAAGCTCGTCATCCTGTCGAACCCCAACAACCCGACCGGCACCGCGTTCGGGCTCGACCGTCTCGACGAACTCCTCCGGTCCGTGCCCCGCCACGTGATCGTCGTGCTCGACGAGGCCTACCGCGAGTTCGTCGACCCCGGCGTCGTCGCCGACCCCGTCGCCCCGGGTCCGAACGGGGAGCCGTCGCTCCTCGACCGCCACCCGAACCTGGTGGTGCTGCGCACCTTCTCCAAGGCCCAGGGGCTCGCCGCGTTGCGCATCGGCTACGGGTTCGCCCACCCCGAGGTGGCGACGGCCATCGACAAGACCCTCTTCCCGTTCGCGGTCAACGGCGTCGCCCAGGCCGCCGCCATCGCCGCCATCGACCACCACGCCGAGGTCGAGGCTCGCGTTGCCGACATCGTCGGCGAACGGGCCCGCATGCTCGCCGAGCTCCGGTCCGGCGGCTGGTCGCTGCCCGACAGCGAGGCCAACTTCGTGTGGCTGCCGGTCGGCGACGCCACCGTCGACCTCAACCAGGCGCTCGAGCGTCGCGGGATCGTCGCCCGCCCGTTCCCGGGCGAAGGAATCCGGCTCACCGTCAGCGTGCAGTCGGAGAACGACCGCGCCCTCGCCGCGCTCGACGCGGCCGCCGACGAGGTCGGCGTGCTCGGCTGAGTTCGCTCGCTCAGACGGTCGGCAACAGCCCGTCGCGCAACCCGAGCTCGGGGGCGATCGAGCGGATCCGGTTCGGGATCGGGATCCCGGTCGCGTCGAGCACGCGGTTCATCATCTCGAACGTCGAGATCACCGCGGCCGCACGCACGGTTGCGGCCTCGCCGACCCGGTCGACGAGATCGTGTCGGGCGGCGTCGAGGTCGCCGTGGCCGGCGACGGCGTCGGCGAAGGGCAACAGCACGTCGCCGTCGCGGATCAGCGAATCGACGCCGGGGTCGGTGACCGCCCGCAGGTCGACCCGTTCGACGACCCGATCGATGCTGGCCCGCAGCATCGCGCTGTGGGCGAACAGCGAGTAGGCGCAGCCGTTGTTGAACGACGTGCGAGCCGCCAGCAACTCCATCTGGGGGCGGGTGAGCTCCCGCCCGGAGTCGGGGTCGCCCATGTCGTCGTCGTCGAGGTAGAACGCGGCGTGGAGCTGCCGGCGGGCCGACGCCTCGGTCGGCAACAACGACAGCGCCGTGCTCGCCGCCGCCGGTTCGAGGATCGGCACATACGCGCTGCGCTGCCGGGCCGCCAGCTCGATGTCGCCGGTCGGCGACCCGTCGAGCGCGGTCGGCAACGGCAACGGCTTGGCGCCGACCGCGGCGACGAACCGGTCGACCGCCATCACCCGGGCGACGACGCTCACCACCTCCACGTAGGGGCCACGGGGCAGACCGAAGTGCTCGATCTCGTCGAGCCACTTCGGGCCGATCGTGGCCGCCCGGTGGGCGATCTTGAGGGCGGCCTCCAGGGCCAGCCCGCTCGGTTCACCCACCGTGTCGGCGGGCTCCCGGATGATCTCCGCCATCGACAGGCGCTCGCGACCGGTGAAGTAGGGACCGGGCGAGGCCAGGTTGAACCATTGCTGGCCGATGGCTTCGGTGTAGGCGGGGGCGACGTCGAGTCCGGGCATCGACTCAGGCGGTGAGGCTCGACTCCAACTCGTGGGCGTGCTTGATCGCCGCGATCATGATCTTCATCGTGAGCTTCGGCATCTCCTCGAGCAGGGCGACGAGCTCCCGACGGTCGAGCACCTCGACGGTCATGTCGGTGTCGGCGGTGATCGTGGCGTTGCGGGGCAGATTGGCGAGGACGGCCATCTCGCCGATCACGTCGCCGGGGCCGACCGAGGCGACGACCTTGCTGCCCTTGCGAACGGTGGCCCGACCCTCGAGCACCACGAACGCCTCACGACCGGGCTTGCCCTCGACGATGAACTCGCGACCGGCCTTGATGTCGACCGGGGTCATCAGCCGCTCGACCTTGCGAAGGTCGGCCTTCGACAGCTCGGAGAAGATCGGGAGGGAAGCGAGCACCTGTTCGCTGTTGGCCATTGTTGCTCCTGCAGCAGGTCGGACCGGGCGGTCCGAGGAGAGAAACGCGAGCCGCACGCGGGCTCGCCGACGACCCGTTTCGGCCGGGCCGCACGGAGAACCCTAGCCACTCCGCCGGCCGTCGTCGGTGACAACGCGCGGGTCGACGAGGGCCGCCGCGGGCGACGCGGCGCGAGGGCGCCGGGGAGTGTTCGCCCCGGCGCGCGCCGTGGTCAGGCGGCGCCTGCCTCGGCCCACTGTTCGGCGAGGTCGATCGATCCGATCATGCGCGTCTTGAGGGCCTCGAGGTCGACGCCCTCCGCGCTCTTCTTGCCCTGCTGGTAGCGGGAGTAGACGCCGTGGATGATGCAGCCGGTCTTGAAGTAGTTGAAGGCCCGGTAGTAGGGGAGCACCGCCTCGAGCTCGCCGAGGTCGCGGCCAGAGCGTTCGGCGTAGCGGGCGACGAGCACGTCGGGGCCGTCGAATCCGGGGGCCGTCGTGGCGCCGGAGTGCATCGCAGCCGCCGACCCCTCGGTCGGCTCCGCGGTGGGGTCGCCCCAGCCGTTGAGGGCGTAGGCGAAGTCGGCGAGCGGGTCGCCGAGGGTGGCGATCTCCCAGTCGAGCACAGCGGTGACGTGACCGTCGGCGGCCACCATCGCGTTGTGGAGCCCGTAGTCGCCGTGGACGACCCGGGCCGGACCCTGCTCGGGCAGGTTCGAGCCGAAGTGGTCACGGAGTCGATGGACGCGCTCGTCGTCGTAGTCGGCGCCGTCCTTGGACGCCTCCCACGACCCGTACCACGTGCGCAGCTGCCGGGCGACGTAGCCGTCGTGGCGGCCGAGGTCGGCGAGGCCAACATCGGCGGGGTCGACGGCGTGGAGGGCGGCGAGGGTGTCCATGAAGGAGAGCCCGAGCGTCTTGCGGGCCTCGAGCGGCAGCCACGCCTCGACCATGTCGGGCGTGTACATCGCCCGACCCTCCACCATCGACATCACGTAGAAGTGGGCGCCGGTCACCGACGGGTCCTCGCAGTAGCCGTAGGCGATCGGCACGGGTACGTCGGTCTTGTTGAGGCCGCTGATCACCCGGAACTCGCGGCCCATGTCGTGGGCCTTGGGCAGCAGCTCGCCGAGGGGCGGGCGGCGCACGACGGCCCGACGGCCCTCGGTGTCGGTGAGGGCGTAGGTGAGGTTGGAGTGGCCGCCCTCGAGCCGGGTCCAGGTGAACGGCGGGGTGAGGCCGTCGGTGTTGGCGGCGATCCAACCCTCGACGGCGGCCACGTCGTAGCCGGGGAGGTCGGGGCGAGGGGCGGTGGCGTCGGCAGCGTCGTTCACGGCGCCGACCCTAAACGCGTCGGGCCCGCCGGTTCCATCTGGCAGCGGGGTCGGCGGTAGCGTCCGGAGATGCCGACGATTCGTGTCCGTGACGTCGACCTCGCCGTGGAGCGCACCGCCGCCGGCGACGCTGCGGCGCCCACGCTGGTGTGGGGCCACGGACTCACCTCGAGTCGGGCGGCCGACGACGCCTCCGGGGTCGTCGACTGGCCTGCGCTGAGCGGTCGGGTCGGCCTGGTGCGCTACGACGCCGTCGGTCACGGCGACTCCGGCGACGCTCCCGACGTCGGCCGCTCCCACTGGCGTGAGCTCGCCCTCGACCAGCTCGCCCTCCACGCCGAGCTCGGCCTCGATGCCGGCACCGGCGTGGTGGTCGGCGGGGCGTCGATGGGGGCGGCCACCGCCCTGCACCTCGCCGTGCTGGCCGCCACCCGACCCGAGCTCGTCACCGCCGAGCTGCGGGGCCTGGTGCTGATGATCCCGCCGACGGCGTGGGAGACCCGGGCCGGCCAGACCGACCTCTACGAGCAGCTCGGTGCGCTGGCGGAGCGCGGCGGCCCGGAGGCGGTGATCGAGGCGACGGCGGTCGCCCCCGAGCCCGACCCCCTCGCCGGCGACCCCGACTACCGGCCGTCGCGTCGGGCCGCCCTCCGCTCCTTCACACCCGAGCGGCTGGCGGCGGCGTTCCGAGGGGCCGCCGACATCGACCTGCCGGCGCCGAGCGACATGGCCGCCATCGGCGTGCCGACCCTGATCCTGGCGTGGAC
>JBPEXC010000496.1:0-14406 GCA_052032035.1 Acidimicrobiales bacterium
AGCCGTGGCGGTCGGCCCACGCCGCGATCGCGGCGTTGGTGGCCCGCACCGCGCCCTCGTCGATGTCGGTGCCGGCCACCCGATCGAGGGCGTCGCGAGCCGGGAGGCCGAGGTGGACGAGGCGATCGAGCACGCCGAGCAGGAAGGCCCCGCCGCCACACGACGGGTCGAGGCAGCGCTGCGGGAGGCGGCCCGCGTCGGCGGGCACGGCGAGGTCGACGATCGCCTCGACGACCGGGCGTGGCGTGTACCAGGCACCACGGCCTCGCCGCTGGTCGGGGGCGGCCGACGCCTCGTGGGCGGCGGCGATCGACCAGGGATCCATGACGAGGCCCGGTCGTGCCGGATCAGTCGGCGGTGGGGTCCCAGCCGAAGAGGTCTTCGAGCCGTGCGTCGTTCGAGAACATCTCGACGATCGGGATCTCGAGGCCGAGGCGCTTCTGCATGCGCTTCACCTCGAGCTCCTGGTTCCACTGCACGAAGGTGACGGCCACGCCCGAACCGCCGGCCCGCGCCGTGCGGCCCGATCGGTGGAGGTAGGTCTTGTGGTCGTCCGGCGGATCGAAGTGGATCACGACGTCGACATCGTCGACGTGGATGCCCCGGGCTGCGACGTCGGTGGCCACCAGCGCCTGGATCTTGCCGTCGGCGAAGGCGCCGAGCGCCTTCTCACGCTGCCGCTGCCGCAGGTCGCCGTGGATCGGTTCGGCCTTCACCCCGAGGTCGTCGAGGTCGTCGGCCAGGCGATCGCACATGCGCTTGGTGTTGCAGAACACGATCGTCTTGTTGGCGTTGCGCACGATCGAGGCCACCACACGGCTCTGGTCCATCTTGTGGACGCCGAGGAAGCGGTGGGCCATCTGTTCGACGGTCACCTCCTTCTGCTCGACCTCGTGGTACTTCGGGTCGGTCTGGTAGCGCTTGACCAGGGAGTCGACGACGCCGTCGAGGGTGGCGGAGAAGAGCAGGGTCTGGTGGTCGCCCTCGATGCGGCGCAGGATCCACTCGACCTGGGGCAGGAACCCCATGTCGGCCATCCGGTCGGCCTCGTCGATGACGACGGCGGTGACGTCGGAGACCGACACCTCCTTGCGCTCGAGGAGGTCGATCATGCGGCCGGGCGTGGCCACGACGAGCTCGACGCCCTTCTTGAGTTCCTTGATCTGCTTCTCGATGTCGGCGCCGCCGTAGATGGCGAGGCACCGCACGTCGATGGCCTCGCAGAGGGGCTGGAGCTCCTCGATCACCTGGGTGGCGAGCTCGCGGGTGGGCACGAGCATCAGCGCCTGGAGCACGCCGTTGTTCTTGTCCATCAGTCGCTGGACCGACGGGATGCCGAAGGCGAGGGTCTTGCCCGAGCCGGTCTGGGCCTTGCCGCAGACGTCGTGGCCCGCGAGGGCGTCGGCGAGGGAGAGGTCCTGGATGGCGAAGGCGGTGGTGAACCCGCGGGCCTCGAGGGCCTCGACGAGGGGCGGGGCGACGCCGAGTTCGGCGAACGTCCTGGTCATGATTTGTCCTGATTCATGTTGTGGGAGTCGGGCGAAGGGTACCGAAGATGAGTGTCGGTTCCGGGGATCACAGGTTGCGGGACTCCACCAACGACACGGCTCGCGTGATGTCGGCGACGTCGACCGGCAGGGCGAACCCGGGCACCTCGATCGGGCCGATCACGGCTTCGGTGCGCTCGATGCCGGGCACGAGTTCGACCGGCGCGAGCACCTGCCCGGGTTGGGCGGCGTCCGCCAGCCGGGCCGCCAGGTTGACGGTGACGCCGATGTAGTCGTCGCCCTCGAACAGGATCACGTGGCCCTCGGCGATGCCGCCGTGGAGGTCGAGATCGAGGTCGTTGGCGGCGCACTGTCGGAGGATCCGCAGCACGGCGCTCATCATGCCGACCGGGTCGAGGGCGACGAGCATCGCACCGTCGCCGAGCCACTTGGCCACCCGGACGCCGGTGGCGGAGCCGACCGATCGCACGATCGAACGGAACGTCGACAGCTGGGCCACGGCCCGGTCGTCGCCGTAGGTGTTGCCGTAGGTGGTGAACTTCGACAGGTCGATGAAGCCGAACGTGCGGCGCACCCGATGGCTCTCGGTGGCAAGCTCGAAACCGAGGTCGGGGCTCGACATGATCGCCCAGGATACGGTGACCGGCCGTGGAACGCCCGTACCCGAGCCTCGATGCCGCCCTCGCCCTGCTCGACGGTTGGCCGGTGACGACCGCCGGCGCCGCCGTCGTCGGCCCCGCCGGGTCGGCGGCCCCGGCCACGAGCGGCGCCACGTCGCATCGCTTCGCCCTGGCGTCGGTGACCAAACCGCTGTTCGCCTACGCGGTGCTGGTGGCGATCGAGGAGGGCACCCTCGAGCTCGACGCGCCGGTGACCCGGGCCCCGGCGCCGAGCGGCACGACGGTGCGCCACCTCCTGGCCCACGCGTCCGGCCTGCCCTTCGACCACGGCGGCCCGGTCGGCGAACCCGAGGAGCGCCGGATCTACTCCAACGTCGGCTTCGACGTGCTCGGCGACGAACTGGCCGAGCGCGCCGGCATGCCGGCCGCCGAATACCTCGATCTGGCGGTCTGCCGTCCGCTCGGCCTGACGGCCACGGCGCTGGTCGGGTCGCCGGCCAAGGACGGCATCAGCACGGTCGACGACCTCGCCCGGTTCGTGGCCGAGCTCCTCGCCCCGACCCTCGTGCACCGCTCGACGCTCGACGACGCCACCACCCCGCAGTTCCCCGACCTGGCCGGGCTGCTCCCCGGCTTCGGCCGCCAGACCCCGAACCCGTGGGGCCTCGGCTTCGAGCTGCGCGACCACAAGTCGCCCCACTGGACCGGCAGCGCCAACAGCCCCGCCACCTTCGGGCACTTCGGTCAGGCCGGCACGATGCTGTGGGTCGACCCCACGGTCGGGGTCGGGGTCGTCGCCCTCGCCGACCGCCCGTTCGGGGCCTGGGCCGCCGAGGCCTGGCCGGCGTTCAGCGATGCCGTCCTGACAGCAGTGGTTTGACGGCACTGCTCGTATGAGGGCGGTCCGGCCGGGGCGGTCCTGAGAACCCAGGTCGGCGGGCCGTCCGGCCCAACCTCGGGGGACACCGTTCAGGTCCGCGGTGGCGTCGCCGATGGAGCTGGAGCGAGACCGCCGCCCACTCTCTCGCTCACCCTCATGCTCGACGCCGGTGAACATTTTGCAGTCGCCCGGGCCCGTCAGGCCCTGCGCGCCGCCGGCCTCGACGAGTCCGGCGATCTCGTGCGAGCCGAGTCGACCCGCAACGAGGTCTTCATCGGCCAGCGGGTGGTGGTCCGCATCAATCGGCAGCCCAACCAGCGACTCCACCGCGAGGCGGCCGTCTGTGCCCGGCTCCCCCGGGCGCCGTGGTCGCCCCACGTGATCGCCCAGGGCGGCCCGATCGGCGCCGACTACCTGATCGTGGGCCGAAAGCCGGGCGAGAGCCTGGCTCAGCAGTGGCCGGCGATGCCGGCCGAACAGCGCCGTCGGGCGATGGCGTCGCTCGGCGACGCCCTCTCCAGCCTCCACGCCACGGCCACCCCGCCCGACCTGCCCCCGCTCGAGGCCGTCACCCACCTGATCGACCCCCGCTGCGTGTCACCGCTCGTGCCCCTGCTGGTGGCGATCGACGAACTGCGGCGCCACCCCACCCTGGATCGCGGCATGCTCGCCGCGGTCGAGGAACGGGTCCTCACCCTCGGATCGTCGCTCGACGACTACCACCACCACCGGCTCGTCCACGGCGACCTGTCGTTCGAGAACGTGCTGTGGGACGGGGTGTCGGTGAGCCTGGTCGACTTCGAGTGGTGCCGCGGCGGCGCGGCCGACCTCGACCTCGACGTGCTGCTGCGATTCTGCGGTCTGCCGTTCGCCCACGTGTCGGAACGGTTCGCCGCCTGGGCCCGGCCCGAGGACTACCTCGACGCACCCCTGTGGTTGCGCGAGCACCACCCGGACCTCTTCGCCCACCCGCGCCTCGCCGAGCGGTTGGTGCTGTATTCCCTGGCCTTCGACGTCGCCGACCTGCGCGACTCGGCCGACACCCCGCCCGCCCAGCGTGGGCCGCTCCACCCGGTCAACCGGATCCAGTCGCTCCTCGACAACGGCAGCTACCTCACCCCGCTGCTGCGACGGCTCGACGTGACGCTCGACGCGGCGGTGCGGTGACCCCGGGCCACTAGCCTTCGGGGCGTGGCTCCCTCCAACGACACCCACAGCGACCCCACCACCAGCACCGCCCAGAGCGCGTGGGTGGTCAACCCGGTCGGCCCGTTGCGCGGCGACGTCGCCGTGCGCGGCTCGAAGAACGCGGTGACCAAACACCTGGTGGCGTCGATGCTGGGCACGAGTCCGAGCACGATCTCGAACTGCCCCGACATCGGCGACGTCGACATCACCATCTCGATGCTCGAGGCCCTCGGCTGCGAGGTCGGGCGCGAGCAGCGCGTCGTGACCGTCGACCCGGTGCCCCTCGACTCGAGCCGGGTGCCGGTTCGCTTCAGCGGCATGAACCGCATCCCGATCCTGATGATCGGCCCCCTCCTCCATCGCGTCGGCGAGGCCTTCGTGCCCCTGGTCGGCGGCGACGACATCGGCTCGCGCCCGGTCGACTTCCACGTCGACGCCCTCACCCGCATGGGGGCGACCGTCGAGGTGACCGACGAGGGCCTCGAGGCCAAGGCGTCCCGCCTGCGCGGCGCCCACATCACCCTCCCCTACCCGTCGGTCGG
The DNA here is from genome assembly GCA_052032035.1 of Acidimicrobiales bacterium. Taxonomy (GTDB): domain Bacteria; phylum Actinomycetota; class Acidimicrobiia; order Acidimicrobiales; family SZUA-35; genus JAWSVN01. The sequence goes on from JBPEXC010000496.1 coordinate 4,739, forward strand.
CGCCACCGAGACCGTGCTGCTCACCGCCGTGCTCGCCGAGGGTCGCACCGTGCTCGACGGCGCCGCCACCGAGCCCGAGGTGATCGAGCTCGCCCTCTTCCTCCAGCGCATGGGCGCCCGGATCGAGATGCGCCCCAACCGGCGCTACATCATCGACGGCGTCGACGAACTCACCGGCGCCAACCACCACCTGAAGGGCGACCGCATCGAGGCGTTCTCCTACCTGGTGGCCGGGCTGATCACCGGCGGTGAGGTGCGGGTCCAGGGCTGCTCCCAGGATCGCCTCGTCACGGCGATCTCGACCCTGCACGGCATGGGCGCTCGCTTCGAGATCACCGACTCGTCGGTGTCGGCCCGCACCGACGGTCCGCTGAAGCCGACCGCGGTGGAGACCGACACGCACCCGGGCTTCATGACCGACTGGCAGAGCCCGATGGTGGCGCTGTTCACCCAGTGCGACGGCATGTCGGTGATGTACGAGACCGTCTACGAGAACCGGTTCACCTACGTGCCCGCCCTCAAGGACATGGGCGCCAAGATCGAGACCTACACCACCCCGCTCGGGTCGATCGACAGCCGCTTCGTCGGCTCGTCGACCCCGTGTTCGGTGGTGGTGCGCGGTGGGGCCCCGCTGCGCGGCACCGAGGTGGTCGTGCCCGACATCCGTGGCGGGTTCGCCTACGTGCTCGCCGCCGCTGCGGCCGAGGGCACCACGACGATCACCAACACCCACCACCTCGACCGTGGCTACAACGAGCCGATCGAGAACTTCCTGTCACTCGGCCTCGACATCGAGCGCGTCACCGTCTGAGACGACCTCGTCGCCGGCAGCCGCCGCTTCCTCATCGGTGGCCGCCGCTTCGGCCGCCCGGCCGTTCCACATCAGCAGCCACACCACGCCGATCGCGATCGCGGCCCCGCTCACCCAGGTGTTCACCCGGAGCCCGGCCAGCATCGTCGCCTCGTCGATCCGCACCGACTCGACGAGGAACCGACCGAGGCCGTAGCCGATGATCCACACCGGGAGGATCTGGCCGGGGCGCAGCACCTTCTTCGAGTCGAGCCAGATCAGGAACGCCGCCAGCGCCAGGTTCCAGAGGCCCTCGTAGAGGAACGTCGGATGGAACGTGGCGAAGTTCTCGTAGCCGGCGACCCGGTGCTCGGGGTCGATCTCGAGGGCCCACGGCAGGTCGGTCGGACGGCCGTAGACCTCCTGGTTGAACCAGTTGCCGAGCCGCCCGATCGCCTGGGCGACCGGGATGCCGGGGATGATCGTGTCGACCAGCGACCACAGGTTCCAGCCACGGCTGCGGACGTACCAGGCGCCGACGCCCACCCCGAGGATCAGGCCGCCGGGGATGCCGAGCCCGCCCTCCCAGATCTTGACGATCCGCAACGGGTCGCCGCTGAACCGGTGCCAGTCGGTGATGACGTGGTAGAGCCGGGCGCCGATCAGGCCGGCGGGCACCCCCCACTGGGCGATCAGGACGATGTCGTCGGGGTCGTGTTCGGTCTCGCCCGGCTCGAGGGCGCGAGCCGCCCACCGGCGACGACCGATCTCGACCGCCGCCACCACGCCGAGCGCGATGGCGATGCCGTAGAGACGGAGCGTGAGCGGGCCGAGCGAGATCCGGTCGAAGCCGGGCGACGGGATGGCGGCGAGGAGCTGGTCGAGCACGAGGGGGGAACCGTCGAGGATCGGGGCGGCTTCCCGGTCAGCCCAGCTGCTCGGCCGACAGGGCGAACAGGTCCGCCGCGCCGGCGGTGACCGCGCCGAGCAGTCCGATCGCCGGCGGCAGGATCTGCTCGCCGAAGAACTTGGCCGACACCACCTTGGCCTCGTAGAAGCCGGCGTCGTTGCCGGCGCCGGCGTCGAGCTTGGCCTTGGCGGCGAGCGCGGCCTCGGCGTGGAAGCCGGCGCACACCACCGTGCCGGCGAGACGCTGGAACGGGGCCGAGCCGGCCAGCCCGTCGTTGACGTTCTCGGGCATGTGGGTGAGCAGCCACTCGGCGCCCTCGCGCACCGCGGCGGTGCCCTCGCGCAGGTTGTCGGCGAAGCGGGCGAGCGCGGGGTCGTCGTCGAGCCGGTCGGCGGCGTCGTCGAATCGCTCGAGCAGCTCGCCGAGCACGTCGCCGCCCCGGGTCGGCAGCTTGCGGCCGACGAGGTCGGCGGCCTGGATGCCGTTGGTGCCCTCGTAGATGGCGGCGACCCGGATGTCGCGCATGAACTGGGCGGCCCCGGTCTCCTCGACGTAGCCCATGCCGCCGAAGATCTGCACCGCGATCGAGGTGAGCTCGTTGGCCACGTCGGTGCCCATCGACTTCGACAGCGGGATCAGCAGGTCGGCCAGCTCGCGCTCGGCCCGACGGTCGGCCTCGTCGGGCAGCGCCTTCGAACGATCGAGGCAGGCCCCGTTGACGAACACCAGATAGCGGAGTGCGTCGATCCACGAGCGCTGGGTGAGCAGCATCCGCCGCACGTCGGCGTGGTCGATGATCGGACTCTGCACGCCCTTCTCCCCGCCGGGCGCCGTGCTCTGCTTGCGCTCCTGGGCGTAGGCCAGCGAGTGCTGGTAGGCCCGCTCGGCGACCGCCAGGCCCTCGAGCCCGACCGAGAGCCGGGCGTTGTTCATCATCGTGAACATGTTGCGCATGCCGGTGAACTCGTCGCCGACCGGCCACCCGATGGCGCCGGTGTCGTCGCCGTAGGCCATCACACAGGTCGGGCTGCCGTGCAGCCCGAGCTTGTGCTCGATCGACACGCACCGGACGTCGTTGCGCTCGCCGAGGGAGCCGTCGGGGTTCACGAGGAACTTCGGGACCAGGAACATCGTGATGCCCCGCGTGCCGGGGGGCGCGCCGGGGGTGCGGGCCAGCACGAGGTGGACGATGTTGTCGCTGAGGTCCTGCTCGCCGTAGGAGATCCAGATCTTCTGGCCGGTGATCCGGTACGACCCGTCGCCCACCGGCTCGGCCTTGGTGGCCACCGCACCCACGTCGGAGCCGGCCTGGGGTTCGGACAGGTTCATCGTGCCCGACCACTCGCCGGTCAGCATCTTGGGCAGGTAGGTGGCCTTCTGCTCGTCGCTGCCGTGATGCTCGATGGCGTCGATCGCCCCCTGGGTCAGCAGGTTGCACAGCGAGAACGCCATGTTGGCGCTCGTCAACAGCTCCTGGGTGGCGAGGGCGGCCACCCACGGGAAGCCGCCGCCGCCGAAGTCGGGATCGAACGGGATCGCGGCGTAGCCGGCCTCGACGATCTGGCGGTAGACGCTCTTGAACGAGTCGGGCGTCGTGACCACGCCACCCTCGCTCCAGCGGGTCATGATCCGATCGCCGTCGACGTTGGTTGGAGCGACGACCTCGGCGCAGAACCGGCCGAACTCCTCGATGACCATGTGGACGGTGTCGGCGTCGACGTGGCCGAACAACTCGGTGCCGGTGAGGTCGTCGAGCCCGGCGAGCTCATCGAGGACGAAGCGGAGATCACGGAGCGGCGGCGCGTAGTCAGTCACCCTCCGGATCCTACGCCGTCCCCCGGTGGTGTCGTCGGGCCGTCCCGGTTGGTGGAGCGGGCCCGACGCTTCGGCATCCGATCGGGCCCCTGGATGATCCGTTCGGCCCAAATCGGCCCGGCTGCTCAATTTTCGTCACCCGAACGGTCGATGGCCTCGGGCGTCGAAGTTCGTTGGGCGACGTCGACCGGGACGGTCGGCGAGGAAGATCTGGAAGGACACCGGTGGCATGACCGCTCCCGCTCGAGGAACCGAGGAACGCCCGAAGGGACTGAGCCGACGCACGGTCGTCGGATCACTGGCGGTGGCCGCCGTCGCCACGGCCTGTCTGGGTGACGGACCCGACGACGCCGCCGAGGGCGCAGCGGGGACGAGCGTCCCGGATCGGCTCGCCCTCGAGGGCGACCCGGACGCCCCACTCGTCGACGACGCCCCGGACCCGCCCCGCAACGACGGCGCCGAGTCGACGACCACCACCGTCGCCCCGCTCGAGACGACGACGACCGAGCGGTCGACGAGCACGACCGCAGCCCGCTCGGCGACGTCGACCACCCTCCTGGCGACCACGATGGCGCCCACGACCGCCGCCCCCGGCACGGCCGCCCCGTCGACGACGGCGGCACCGTCGGCCACCACGACGGCGGCGCCGAAGCCGACGATGCCCGAGACCACCGCGGCACCGACCACGACGACCACACCTCCCCCGCCGGTCGCCGATCCCGGCCTGATCCTCACCCGCCTCAGCTTCGGGGCGTCGCGCGACCTCGATCTCGAACTGACGACCAGCACCGAGGCGGAGTGGCTCGACCGCCAACTCACCCTCGCCGGGCCCGACCCGACGGTCGAGGCGACGATCGACGCCAACTTCGCCTTCGCCGGCACCACGATCCCCGAGGCGTTCGCCCTCCACGAGGCGACCGAGGGCAAGCGGCTGCGTCGCGAACTCGTGCTGTCGAACGTGCTCCGGGCCACGTTCAGCACCCACCAGGTCTACGAGATGCTCGTCCACCTGTGGATGGATCACTTCAACGTCAACATCGAGGGCACCTACAAGCTCACCCACCTCGCCTGGCACTACCAGGAGGACGTGATCCGGGCGAACGCCATGGGCACGTTCCACGACCTGCTCGTGGCCACCGCCCACTCGCCCGCGATGATGGTCTACCTCGACAACTACCGGTCCGACGCCAACCGGGCCAACGGGGTGAACGAGAACTACGGCCGCGAGCTGCTCGAGCTCCACACCCTCGGCATCGAGCAGGACGGCAGCCACATCTACACCGAGACCGACGTGGTGGCGGCGTCGCTGATCATGAGCGGCTGGGGCATCGTCTACGACCACCGCAACTCGCCCGCCACCCACTCGACGTTCCGCTACGACGACAGCCGTCACCACAGCGGCACCGTCGACCTGCTCGGCGGCCAGTTCTCCACGGCCGGCACGTCGGGCAAGGCGTCGGGTGACGCCCTGCTGGCGTTCCTGTCGCATCACCCCCAGACCGCTCGCTACGTGGCCTTCAAGCTCATCCGCCGCTTCGTGACCGACACCCCGCCCGAGTCGCTGATCGCGTCGGCCGCCCAGGTCTACCTGGCCAACGACACCGCCATCGTGCCGACGCTGCGCCACATCCTCGACAGCGCCCCGTTCGCCACCTCGGCCGGGGCCAAGCTCCGCCGCCCGTTCGAACACGTCGTCGCCGCCCTGCGGGCCACCGGCTCCTCCCTCCCGGTCGACCCGATGGGCGACACCGCCAACGACCTCGTGCGCCTCCTCGAGGACCTCGACCACGAGCCGTGGCAGTGGGACCAACCCGACGGGTTCCCCGACACCGCCGACCCGTGGCTGTCCTCCGACGGCATGCTCACCCGCTGGGCCCTCTCGGCCGAGGTCGCCCGCGGCCGACTCGGCAGCGACGACGACATCGAACCCGACCTCGGCCGGCTCGCCGGTTCGGCCGCCACCGTCGACGAGCTCCTCGACCACCTCGCGGTCGTCGCCGGGCTCCGCTCGATCACCGGCGGAGAGAAGTCGGGGTTGGCGGCCGCCCTCGGCACCGACCTCGGCACCCCGGTCGCCGACCTCGCGGAGGGGCAGCTCGAAGAGCTCGCCGGCTTCGTCTTCGCCCATCCTCGATTCCAGGTTCGCTGACATGACCGCTCCCACGCGCACGCTCCCCACACGCACCCTCCCCATGCCCACACGGCGCCGCTTCCTCGGCGGCGCCTGCGCCGCCGGCGCCGGCACCCTCCTCGCCCCCCGCCTCGCGTTCGCCACCCCCGATCAGCCCGCCCTCGGCGACGCCGTGGTCACGGTGTTCCTGCGCGGCGGCTGCGACGGGCTGTCGCTCACGCCGCCGTACGGCTACCAGAGCTATCGCGACCTGCGGCCCACGATCGCCATCCCGCCGCCCGGCGAGGTCGGCGGCGCCCTGCCGCTCACCTCGGCCTCGGCGCCGGGCGCCGTGTTCCCCACCGGCCTCGACGGCGTGATCGGCCTCCATCCGGCGATGCAGCAGATCTACGACGCGATGTGGACGACCGGCCGCATGGCGATCGTGCCCGCCGCCGGCCTCCCCCGGTCCGAGAGCCGTACCCGCAGCCACTTCGAGGCCGAGCGCTACTGGGAGCGCGGTTCGGCTGCGCCGACCGTGCGGTCGGGCTGGCTCAACCGGATGCTGGCGGTGCAGGGCGGGGGCGGCGCCGTACCCGGCGTCAACACCTCGAGCCAGGCGACCGACCTGATGATGGGGTCGGCCAAGACGATCACCGTGCCCCGCCTCGACCGGTTCGGCATCAGCGGCTTCCCGTCGTCGGGTCGCGCCGCCGGCGCCCTCGCCACCCTCTACCCCACCGGCGCGAGCACCCGGGTCGGTGCCACCGGGGCCGACGTCCTGTCGGTCGTCGACGTCCTCGGCGGCCTCGAGCACACCGCCCCCACCTACCCGAGCGGCGGCTTCGGCAGCGACCTGCGCGACATCGCGCTCATGCTGCGAGCCGGGATCGGCCTGCGCGCCGCCTCGGTCGATCTCGGCGGCTGGGACCACCACGGCGAACTCGGCGCTCCCGGCGACACCGACGGCCGGTTCTGGAATCGGGCCCAGAACCTCGGCGACGCCCTCCGGGCCTTCGTCGACGACCTCGGCCCCGCCATCGACGAGGTGACCATCCTGGTGATCACCGAGTTCGGCCGCACGATCAACGAGAACGGCTCCCAGGGCACCGACCACGGGCGCGGCGCCACGATCATGGCGATGGGCGGCGGCATCCAGGGCGGGGTGTTCGGCTACGACTACCCCGACGTGATCGAGGACGACCCCAGCGACGGCGATCTCACCATCCTCACCGACTACCGCCAGATGGTGGCCGAAGTGCTCACCGGCCGCGCCGGCCTCGCCGACGTGAGCGCCATCTTCCCGACCTTCACGCCCGGTACCCCGCTCGGTCTGGCACCCTGAGGGGGTGCCCGGCGACGACGCCCTCGACCACTACGAACTCGGCCCCGGGGTGCACGTCTTCGTGCCCCCGGCGCCCCGCCGCTACGGGGACGCCAACCTCGGGCTGGTGATCGACCCGGATGGGCTCACGATCGTCGACACCCTGGCGTCGCCTCGCCGGGCCCATCGGGCCAAGGCGTCGGTGTCGGAGCTGGCCGAGGAGCTCGAGCTCCCGATCAAGCGGGTCGTCGTGTCGTCGAGCCGGGTGCCGTTCTCCGGTGGGTCGTGGGCGTTCTGGCAGAGCGCGTTCCTCGGCAGCGAGGCCACCTCCGACCAGCTCGACGAGCCCGCCAACCTCGAGGCGCTGCGGCGACTCCTCCCCGACCTCGCCGCCGACTACCACGAGGAGTTCGAGACCCGGCCGATCACCCACACGGTCAGCGAGGTGGTGCAGCTCACCGACGCGATCGTCGGCGTGCCCCTGCCCGGCGAATCACCGACCAACCTGGTGACCGTGGTACCCGGGGCCGGCGTCGTGTTCGCCGGCGCCCTCGCCTCGTTCGGGGTCACCCCCCTCGCCTTCGACGGCGATCCGGCGGCGTGGGCCGACAGCCTCGAGACGCTCCTCGAACTGGGCACCACGATCGTGCCCGGCCACGGGCAGCCGGGAGCGGCCGCCGACGTGGCCGACCTGGTGGGCTACCTGCGGGCCTGCGTCGAGGTCGACGGCGACGCCGGCGCCCTGCCGGCGGGACCGTGGGACGCGTGGAGCGATCGCCGCTTCGACGAGGTCAACGTCGAACGCGCCGCTCGCCTGGCGCGCGGCGATCGTTCGACCCCCGAGGCGATGTTCCGGCTGCTCGGCTTCGCCTGAGCAGGTCAGGAAACGTCAGACGAGCTGTTCGTCGACCTTGTCCATCGCGTCGTCCTCGCTCACGTCGAGGGCGAACGACAGCTCCGACACCAGCACCTTGCGGGCCTTGGTGTACATCGTCTTCTCGCCGGCCGAGAGGCCCTTGGCCTTCTCCCGCAGGGCGAGGTTCCGGACGACCTCGGCCACCTGGTAGACGTCGCCCGACTTGAGCTTCTCCTGGTGGTTCTTGAACCGGCGCGACCAGTTGGCGGGCTCGCGCACGTCCTTCTTGGCCAGGAGCACGAAGAGGTCCTCGACGTCCTCGAGGCTGATCGGCGGCCGCATGCCCACCTCTTCGGCCTTGTCGACCGGCACCGACACGGTGAGCTCGTCGTGCGCCGTCTTGAGCACGAAGTACTCCTTCTGCTCCCCGGCGAACTCCTTCATCTCGGTCTTCTCGATGATGGCAGCCCCGTGATGGGGGTAGACGACTCGATCACCAGTCTTGAACGACATCGAACTCCTCGATGAGAGAGAGGGGGTGTACCAGCATGGCACGCGTCGCAGCGTTTGCCACGCACGCGAGGGGCGGGCAGGCGACGACTCAGGCCAGCAGCGCCGCGATCGGCACCGCGACCAACGACAGCACCATCGCCAGCACGGCGATGATCATGGCCCAGAACATGAACGGGCGCCGCCGACGGATCGACGGGATCTCGTACTCGACGTCGTCGAGGTCGCGAGGGGCGGTCACCCGGCCGGGCCCGTTGCGTTGGCGGCTCACGGCCGACGATCCTAGCCCCACTACGCTGGGGCGGTGCTTCACGAGCGGTTGCGCACCGCAGCGCAGGTCGGCGGCGCGGTCGCCGCGCTGGCGGTGCTCGGCGACGACGAGGGCGTCGTCCTCTGCCCGTTCCGCCGGGTCACCCATGGCTACTGCCCCCTGTGCGGCGGCACCCGGGCCGCGGCCCGGCTCGCCGCCGGCGACCTCGGCGGGGCCTGGGAACGACACCCCCTGGCGGTCCTGCTCGCGGCGCAGTTGGCCGTCGCGATCGTGGCGTGGATCGGGATCGGACGGGCGAAGCGCGCCACCGCCCTCGCTTGGTGGCATCGCTGGCAGGCCCCACTGCTCGTCGCCAACCTGGCGGTGGCGACGGCGATCTGGGTGGCTCGGCTGGTCAGCGGCGACGTGCCGGCGCCCAGCACCCTGGACGCGCCGGTGCCGCTCCCCTGGTGAGGAGCCGACTCAGGCGTCGACCACGACGTACTTGAGCACGTTGTCGCTCAGACGCTGGTTGCGGTCGTCGACGAAGATCCACCAGTAGTCGAGGTAGCACGCCGTGGCGATGACCGATCCGAGCAGGTAGCGCACGAACGCCATGCCGACCCCGACCGGCTTCTGGGTGGCCTCCTCGACGAGCTTGATGCCCTGGTGCCGTTTGCCGAACGTCTGACCCGTACGGCCCTGCATGATGAACGCGTTGTAGACCTGGAATCCGAACGCGCCCAGGTAGGTGAGGATCATGATGACGACCCCGAGGGGTTCCCACACCACGGCCAACACCAGGAAGCCGAGCAGGAACCCCACGAGGACGATCGCCACGCTGATGGCCGCGTCGATCAAGGCCGCGACGAAGCGGGCCCCGGGAGCGGCGAACCGGCCGGCGGCAGCACCACCGACGGCGGTCTCCTGAGGGATCCCCACCGGCTGAGGCGCCCCCTGCCACTGCGAGCCGTCCCAGTACCGCTGCGTCCCGGGCGGATCGCCCTGCGCGTAATACCAGCCGGGCCCCTGCGATCCTGCACCGTCGATCATCCTCTTCCTCCTGCTTCGCGACGGTGCCGCTCCTCGCTGGGAGGAGCGGC
>JBPEXC010000497.1:0-2995 GCA_052032035.1 Acidimicrobiales bacterium
CGCCGACGATGTCGACCAGGGCGTCGACGGCGCCGACCTCGTGGAAGTGGACGTCGTCGACGGCGACGCCGTGTTGGGCGGCCTCGACCTCGGCGAGGCGCCGGAACGTGGCCCGAGCGCCGGTACTCGCCCGGTCGGGCAGGTCGGCGGCGGCGAGCTGGGCGTCGATCGACGACCAGGCCCGGTGGTGGTGGGGGGTGTGGTCGAGGACCACCCGACAGCGGGCCGCCGAGAGGCCGCAGCGCTGCACGGTCGTCCGTTCGAGGCGCCAGCCTTCGATGCCGAGGGCGCGCAGTCGGTCGAGGGGGTCGGGCCCGTCGAGGGGGTCGGGCCCGTCGGGGGCACGGCGGGACAGGAGCGCCCCGAGGGCGCCGAGCAGCATGTCGCCCGACGCGCCGAAGGTCGGGTCGATCCAGATCGAGCGTCCGGGTACTCGGCTGGCCGGGCCGCTCACGACGCCAGGCGACTCATGCGGTGGACCGCACACGCCGCCCCGTAGCCGTTGTCGATCCCGACCACCGCGATGCCGGGTGCGCACGAGGCGAGCATGCCGAGCAGGGCGGTGGCACCGTCGAACGAGGCGCCGTAGCCGACCGAGGTGGGCACGGCGACGATCGGTTGGGCGACGAGGCCGGCGAGCACGGTCGGCAGCGCGCCCTCCATGCCGGCGAGGGCGACGACGACGTCGAGGTCGTCGAGGTCGGGCAGGGCGTCGAGGAGGCGGTGGAGGCCGGCGACGCCGACGTCGGTGATCGAGCGGGGGCGGTGGCCGAGGGCGGTGAGGGTGACCCGGCACTCGTCGGCCACCGGCAGGTCGCTGGTGCCGGCGGCGACGACGCCGACCGACGCGCCCTCGGCCGGGCGGGGCCGCCACACCATCGTGGTGTCGGTGGAGGTGGGGTCGGGGTCGAGGGCGGCGAGGAGGTCGGTCTGGTCGGGGCGGATGCGGGTGGCGACGACGGCGTCGTCGGACCCGTCGAGGAAGCCGCGCACGATGTCGACGCACTGCGCGGGGGTCTTGCCGCTGCAGAACACGGCCTCGGGCAGGTCGATGCGGCGGCTGCGGTCGAGGTCGAGGCGGCTGTGGCCCAGGTCGAGGGCCGGTCGCTTCGTGGAGCTCACCGGGTGGGCTCGATCGTCGAGGCAGCCGGGATCGGATCAGCGTGCGTGGGGGGAGTCAGCGCCGTGTTCAAGTTGCCGGAGCGGAGGCCGGCGAGGTCGAGGGTGACGTAGCGGTAGCCGAGCTCGGTGAGGGCGTCGGTGATCGCCGCGGCGTCGGTGGCGGCGGCGACGAGCTGGTCGGCCGGCACCTCGACCCGGGCGGTGTCGTCGTAGTGGCGCACCCGAACGTCGGCGAACCCGAGGGCCCGCACGGCCGCCTCGGCCCGGTCGATCCGGCCGAGCAGGGGCACGGTCACGGCGGTGCCGTAGGGGAGGCGGGAGGAGAGGCACGGCATCGCCGGTCGGTCCCACACCTCGAGCCCCCACGCCTGGGCCAGGGCTCGCACGTCGGCCTTGGTGAATCCGGCGTCGACCAGGGGGAAGCGGGCACCGCGCTCGCGGGCTGCCTCCTGACCGGGTCGGTGGTCGCCGAGGTCGTCGACGTTGACGCCGAGCACCACGGTGGCCGCCCGCTCGTCGGCGAGGGGTTCGAGCTGGTCCATCAACGCCGACTTGCACCAGAAGCAGCGGTCGCCGTCGTTGGCGACGTAGCGGGGGTCGGCGAGTTCGTCGGTGGTGACCGGCTGCCAGGCCACGCCCCAGTCGGCGGTGAGACGGCGGCAGGTGTCGAGCTCGCCGGTGGCGAGGGAGGCGGAGTCGGCGGTGGCGGCGAGCACGGCGTGGGCGGGCAGGAAGCGTCCGGCCGCAGCGGCGACCAGCGAGGAGTCGACGCCGCCGGAGAAGGCGACCACCATCGGCCCGATCGCCTCGACGGCGGCCCGGAGCCGAGCCTCGAGTTCGGCCTCCGCCGGGTGGTCGGGGAGTACATCGGTGGGCAGTGCAGAGCGAGCGTCCACGGGGCCGAAGCCTACTGGCCGTGTCTACGCTCCCTCCGATGCCGCCCGACCCCGCCGCCACGTGGCACGGTGCCCCCGCCGCCCGGTGGCTCCGTGAACTCGACCTCGGCGCGCCGTGGCTGCGGCTCGGCACCCGTCGCGCCGACGCCGCCCTGCCGCCGCCGGCCGACCCGTCGCAGTTCGACGAGCGGGCGCGGCTGTGGCGGGAACGGCCCGACGACGTGCTGGTCGTCGCGCCCGAGTTCGCCGCCGCAGTCGATGACGTGAGCGGCCGCATCCCGGAGGTCCTCGGCCGGCCTCCGTCCGCTGGCGACACAGGGTCGCGCCTGGTCAACACAGGGTCGCCCCTGGCCGCCGCCGGTCTGGCCGGGGTCGACGACCTCTGTCTGCTGCAGCGGCGCGATGCCCTCGACGGCGACGGTCGGCCCGGGTGGTTCCTCGACGCCGGGTTCGTGGCGTTCCCATCGAGGTGGCGCCTGGTCGACAAGGTCGGCCGCCGTCTCGACCTCGTCCACGCCCCGGTCGACGGCTACGCCGAGGCGCTCGCCGCCCGGGTCGACGCCGTGCTCGACGCCCTCGACCGGGGTGACGGCAGCGACGTGCGGGGCCGCCGCAACTGGTTCGTCCATCCCGACTCGGCGCTCTTCCAACCGAGCCGCCCCGTCGGTGGTGACCCCGTGGTGCCGGCGGCCGAGGTCCGCACCGGTCTGTGGGTCCGCAGCGAGTGGCAGACCCTGCGGTCGGTGGCGCCCGGGTGGGTGCTGTTCACGATCCGCATCGACCAGGTGCCCCTCGGCGAGTTCGTCGACGCCCCGACCGATCGGGCCGCCGACCTCGTCGAGTGGTTGCACACCGCCGACCCCGCCACCGTCGCCCATCACGGCATGTCCCCAGCTCAGGCCATCGAGATCGACGCCGCCCTCGGTCGTCGTCGCCCCCTCGGGTGACCGATGCGACGCCCCGGCGTGCTCACGCTG
>JBPEXC010000498.1:0-4676 GCA_052032035.1 Acidimicrobiales bacterium
ACGACCGGGGCGGCACCATTGCGTGACATCAGTCACCCGACTAAGTTCGGCACATCGTCGGTCGGCAGGGGGTCGGCCGCCACGAGGAAGGGGATTCTCCCGTGGCCTACGAACTCGACACGTCCGACATGCCGCCGGTGAAGGACTGGGTGAACGACTGGGACTGGCTCGACGACCAGTGGGGCCCGAACGCCATCGACATCTGGAACGACGTGCGCGAGCAGTGCCCGATGGCGACGACCGAGCGCTACGGACGGGCCTTCATGCCGGTGACGATGGACGGCGTCAGCCAGGTGGCCCACGACACCGAGCACTTCAGCTCGATCTGGGTGAACGTCGGACGGCCCGACGCGCCCCGCTCCCCCGCCCCGCCGATCACCAGCGACCCGCCCGACCACAAGGGTCATCGGCGTCTCCTCCTGCCGGCGTTCGCCCCCAAGCGCGTGAGCCAGATGGAGGCCGAACTCCGCACCTTCTGCCGGGGACTGATCGCGGAGCTCGACGGAGCGAGCGCCGCCGACGCCGCCGAGCAATACACCCAGCACATCCCGGTGCACGGGATCTGCGTGCTCACCGGCATGCCGGAGGAGGACGCGGATCTGTTCCGCGACTGGATCTACCGCAACTTCCAGCTCGCCCCGCGCGACAACGCCGTCCGGCTCCAGGTGCTCACCGAGATGACCGAGTACATCGACGCGATGTTGAAGGACCGGCTCGAGCGCCCTCGCGACGACATGATGACCGAGATCGCCAACGCCGAGATCGACGGCGAGCCGGTCGACTGGACGCTGAAGGTCGGCTACGTCCGGCTCCTGATCATCGCAGGCATCGACACGACGTGGAGCGCGATCGGGTCGGGGCTGTGGCACTTCGCCCAGCACCCCGAGGAGGTCGCCCGGCTGGTGGCGGTGCCCGACGACGACATGCTGTGGATGACGGCGATCGAGGAGGTGTTGCGCTTCTATGCCCCGGTGACGATGGCCCGGAAGGTGATCGCCGACACCGAGGTGTCGGGGTGCCCGGTGCACGCCGGCGACCAGATGTTGCTCACGTTCCCGGCCGCCAACCACGACCCCGAGGCCTTCGAGCAGCCCGAGGAGTTCCAACTCGACCGGGCCAGGAACCGCCACGTCGCCTTCGGGCTCGGGATCCACCGGTGCGTCGGCTCCAACCTGGCGCGGCTCGAGATGACCGTCGGCATCCAGGAGTGGTTGCGGGCGTTCCCGAACTACTCCCTCGACACGTCGAAGGAGACCACCTGGGCCAACGGCCAGGTGCGCGGCCCCCGCAACATCCCGGTCCTCCTCAACCGCTGAGAAACCCCCAACCGTCGACCCCTCGGTGTCGCCCCACCCGCGCTCGGCGTTGGGTCACTGAGACGTCGCCACACGCCCGCAGAGCGACCCAATCCCACACGACCCCACCCGTTTCGGCGTTGGGTCACTGAGACGGCGCCACACGCCGTGCCAATGACCCAATCCCACAAGACCCCGCAGCGCGAGGGCCGGACAGGGCAGGGCGAGGCGAGACTCGGGCGGTCAGTCGGGGAGTTCGAGGACGGTGACCGTGCCGGTGTTGCCGTCGACCTCGAGCATCGCCCCGTCCGGAATGGTGCGCGTAGCGCCAACCGCGGACACGACGCACGGGATGCCGAGCTCGCGGCTGACGATGACGGCGTGGCTCATCACGGCGCCGACGTCGACGACGACCGCCTCGGCGGCCAGGAACAGCGGCGTCCACGAAGGGTCGGTGATCGGCGCCACCAGCACGTCGCCCGGACCGAGGGCGCCGGGGTCGGAGGCGTCGAGGATCACCCGCGCCCGCCCCTTCGACACACCCGGACAGCCCGGGATGCCCTTCAGGACCGTGCCCTCGGCGACCGACGCCGCCGTCGATTCGCGCGACTCCCAGGTCGAGGGGTCGGGCACCGTGCCGTCGACGATGAACGGCGGGATTTTCGACGCCAGCTCGGCGTGACGCGGGATCCGCTCGGCGATGACATCGGCCATCGAGGCCGGGTCGGCCAGGCACTGCCGGAACTCGTCCATGTTGAGCAGGCAGCTGTGCCAACGCTCGGTCGGCCCACCCCGCTCGGCGATACGCCGGGCGAGCACGGCCTGGGCCCGGCGAGTGCCGTGGATGGCAGCGATGATCGTGGTCTTCGACCGCTCACGCCCCTGGGAGTAGACGGTGGTGGCGTTGAGTGCCTTGTCGAACTGGAACCGGTCGGCGGCGTTGAGCGCGGCCCGGACCTCGGCGACGGCGTCGGCTCGTTCCGCCGCCAGCCGATCGGCCTGGAGGGCCGGGTCGTGGTCGGCGGGCGCGTGTCGCATCCGGTCGATGGCGGCGAGGGGTGCCTCGGGACGGAACTCCCACGGGTCGGAGCCGAGGTCCCACTCGTTGGGACCGCGCGAGCCGAAGGCGGTGAGGAACCCCTCGAACTCGGCGAGCCACGCCGAGGCCCCGTCGATCTGACGAAGCCGCCCGAGCAGGCCGGGGACCCCGGCGTCGAACTGCTCGGCGATGGCCGGGACCTCCTGGGCGGAGCGGGCGAGGCGCCACATGGCGGCCGACGGAGCGGCCGACTCGACGTCGCCGATCCCTCCGAGGAGTGTGACGAGCTTGTCGGCCATGTCGACCTTGGTCAGCAGATCGACGACGGCGCCCGACAGGAGCGCGACCGAGAAGGTGTTGGTGATGTGGCGGTCGAACAGGTGCTGGAAGAGCGGGACCAGCTCCTCCATGTAGGCGAGGAGGGCCTCGTCGGTGGCGTCCTCGCCCGGGAAGCGGGAGAGGTAGGCCTCGACGGTGCGCTTGTCGTCGTAGAGGTCGGGCAGTTCCTTGGTGCCGAGCAGCTTGAACACGGTCTTGCCGAGCCGCATCGTCGACCTGATGTTCTTGTCGCCGGGCTTCTCGACATATGCGGGGGCGTCGGACTCCCCGAAGAACTGCAGATCGATCGCCTCGACCGTGCCGCCCGGCGCCCGCACGCCGAGCACGCGGATCATGCTGGCGTTGAGGTAGCAGTAGCCGCCGAAGACACCGAGGATCGTCATGTCCTCGCCCTCGGGGATGTCGCCCGGCATCACCAGGCCGAACTTCTCGAACGAGTCTCGCCAGCCGTCCTCGGCCGCCTTTCCGTAGGTGCCCCACGTGAGGGGGAGGACGACCTCGGGGAAGACCTCGCCGACATTGCCCCGGGTGTAGAGCGGCCACTTCCTCGACGGTGGGTTGTCGGTGTCCCACAGCTTCTCGAACGGTTCGGCGGCACCGGAGGCTGCGCCGTCCGCACCGACGGCGGCGGCGTCGATCTCCGGGAGCTTCAGCTTCACGCCGGTGAGGGCGACGTTGACCAGTCGACGCGGCGCGTTGTTGAGGTAGTGGTAGGCGTTGAAGCGGGCCGGGAGACGGACGACGCCGCGACCGTTCTCGATCGCGGAGATCGTGGCCGAGGCGACCTTCTCGGGGTCGACCTTGGGCAGGAACAGCATGTGCTTGAACCGCTTGAGGGCCGGGTCGGCGTAGCCGTGGCCCGTGTCGAGCCGGTCCCACATGGCGGTGTCGACGGGGCCGGGCGACACGACGGTCAGGCCCACGCCGGTGCCCTTGAGCTCGATGCGGAGGGTCTCGGTGAAATTGGTGAGGCCGGCCTTGGTGCCGGCGTAGGCGGCGAGGCCGGGAAACGGCAGCGCTCCCGCCACCGAACTCATCTGGACGATGTGGCCCGAGCCACGAGCGATCATGTGGGGCGCGACGTCGCGGGTCAGCAGGAGGGGCGCCTCGAAGTTGAGGCGGGCGACGGCTCGGACCTCGTCGCGAGGGGACCCGACGAACGACTCGGACGTCTCGAGGCCCGCGTTGTTGACCCACACGTCGATGTGGCCGAGCGCATCGAGGCAGCGGGCGAAGAGCGAGTCGACATCGTCGGCGTTGCCGAGGTCGGCGGTCAGCCATCGACCCCCCACCTCGTCGGCGACGGATCGGAGCTTGTCGGCCGAGCGGGCCACGACCAGCACGGTGGCGCCGGCGGCGGCCGCCCGGCGAGCCAGCTCGGCCCCGATGCCCTGCGACCCGCCGGTGATCACGACGTTCTTGCCCTGCAACTCCATGCTTCGCTCCCCTCGAGCCGACCGATCGTGCCGAGGGCCGACGTTCTCACCGGGGGAAGTCCCACCGGTATGGTCGTGCACAGCCCTCGGCCGTCCAAGCCTAGTCAAGTGACTGAACTGTGACCAAATTCACGTCGAGCCCCACCCCCGATCGCCGCCCCGCCGGGCGAGACGAGGTGCGCGCCGCCCTGATCGAGGCGATGGCCGAACTCCTGGTCGAACAGGGGCCCGACGTGTCGGTGCGGACCGTGGCGAAGCGAGCGAACGTGAACCACGGCCTGGTGCACACCTACTTCGGCGGCAAGGACCGCCTGGTCGCCGCCGCCCTCGATGCGATCAACGCCCGGGCGGCCGCCGAGCTCGACGAGCACGGCTTCCCGCCCCCCGATCTGGCCAGCCACCGCGGCGGCGAGCTGGCCCGGGTGATCGCACGGATGCGCCTCGACGACGGCGCCGCCGACCCTTTCACGTCCCACCCGATCATCTCGAGCTGGCGGACGGCCCTGGCGGCGTCGCGACCGGATCTTCCGGACGACGAGGTCGACCACCTGGTGGCGGCGGCCGCCA
>JBPEXC010000499.1:0-2560 GCA_052032035.1 Acidimicrobiales bacterium
CGGCCGAGCAGCGCAACGTCGACGTCGTGATCGACGCCGACGACGCCACTGTGCTCGCCGACCGCCGCCAGCTCGTGTCCGCCCTCGCCAACCTGGTCGACAACGCGATCAAGTACTCCGACGAGGGCACCACCGTCGAGGTCACGGCCCGCCAGGCCGACGGGTGGACGTCGTTCGAGATCACCGACCACGGCATCGGGATCCCCGAGGGTGACCTCGAACGCGTCTTCGAGCGGTTCTACCGCGTCGACCCGTCGCGCCGGCGCGACACCGGCGGCACCGGTCTCGGCCTCTCGATCGTGCGCAACGTCGCCGTCGCCCACGGCGGCGAGGTGGGCCTCCGCTCGACCGAGGGCGTCGGTTCGACCTTCACGCTCCGGCTGCCCGAGACGCTGCCGGCGCTCGACCTCTCCCGTTCCTCCGAAGGAGTGCGCTCATGACGACCATCCTCGTGGTCGAGGACGAAGAAGCCTTCGTCGACGCCGTGACGATCGGCCTCGAGAAGGAGGGCTTCGACGTGCTCGTCGCCCGCGACGGTGCCGAGGCGCTCGAGGTGTTCCGCGCCAACCAGCCCGACCTGATCCTGCTCGACCTGATGCTGCCCCGGGTCTCCGGGGTCGACGTCTGCCGAGAGATCCGGACCCAGTCGAAGGTGCCGATCATCATGGTCACCGCCAAGTCGAGCGAGGTCGACGTGGTGGTCGGCCTCGAGGTCGGGGCCGACGACTACATCACCAAGCCCTACCGGATGCGGGAGCTGGTGGCCCGCCTGCGAGCGGTGCTGCGCCGGACCGAACCGACCGGCGACGCGCCGGAGCCGGCCGACGACGCCCCCCTCGCCGTGGGCGACGTGGCCCTCGACGTCGATCGTCACGAGGTGACGATCCGGGGCGAGAAGGTCGACCTGCCGCTCAAGGAGTTCGAGCTGCTGTCGCTGCTCCTCAAGAACGCCGGGCGGGTGCTGCCCCGCGACACCCTGATCGACCGGGTCTGGGGCCACGACTACGTGGGCGACACCAAGACCCTCGACGTGCACGTGAAGCGGCTCCGGTCGAAGGTCGAACCGGAGCCGTCTCGGCCCACCCGGATCGTCACGATCCGCGGTCTCGGCTACAAGTTCGAACTCCCGAAGGACTGACGTCGCGGCAGCCTCGAGCGGTCGAGCAGCGCCACGCTTCGGGTGGTGGCTGCGGGGTAAGGTCGGGACAGTGAACGGCGCAGGCTCCAGAGGCAGGGCGGCCTCGAACCGACGGGAGGCCAAGGACCAGGCCGGCGTCGAGGCGTTCCGGGTCAGCCCGTTCGTCCGGTTCCTGCGCGCCCACGCCTGCTCGGCCGGTGGCGACGCCCTCTTCGCCGTGGCGTTGGCCGACTCGATCTTCTTCTCGATGGACCCCAACGACGCCCGTTGGATGGTCGCCCTCTACCTCCTGGTGACCGCGGCGCCGTTCGCCGTCGTGGCTCCCCTGCTCGGCCCGGCGATGGACCGGCTCCAGGGCGGCCACCGCTCGATGGTGGTGGTCGCCGCCGCGTCGCGAGCGCTGCTGGTGCTCGCGGTGGCCAACTGGCGCGACTCGCTCCTGCTCTTCCCGCTCGCATTCTCGATGCTGGTGCTCGGCAAGACCCATCACGTGGCCAAGAGCGCCCTCGTGCCGGGCCTGGTGCGCAACGAGGACGAGCTGGTGGCGGCCAACGCCCGCCTGGCGATCATCTCTGCGGTGTCGGCCGGTCTGTTCGGCCTGCCCGGCGTGGTCCTGCTGCTGATCGGACCGACGGCGGTGCTGATCTTCGCCGCCATGGTGTTCCTCACCGGCGCCGGGCTGGCGTTCCGCATCCCCCCGACCACGGTGGCGTCGCGCCCGGCCGAAGCGGAGGAGAAGGCCGAATTGCGGGGCGCCGGCATCCTGATCGCCGCGTCGGCGATGGGTTACGTGCGGGCCCTCGTCGGGTTCCTCACGATGCTGCTCGCCTTCGAGCTCCGGGGCGGCATCGACCCGGGGCCGACCGGGCCGGGGGTGGAGATCGGGCACCGGGTCCGCGAGGCCCTCGGCCAGCCCCGGTTGGAGCTCGCCACCGGGGGTGCGCCGACCTGGCACTTCGGCATGGTGCTCGTGGCCACCGGCGTCGGTGGTCTCACCGGCGGGTTCGCCTCGCCGAAGCTACGGGCCCGCTATCCCGAGGAGCGCATCCTGGCCGGCGTGTTGGGCTTCATGGCGGTCGCCGGCAGTCTCGGCGCCCTCGCCGGCGGCCTGGTGGGCGCAATGATCGTCGCCTTCGCCGTGGCGCTCGCCGCCGGCGCCGGCAAGCAGTCGTTCGACGCGATCGTGCAGCGCGACGCCCCGGAGGCCAACCTCGGTCGCAGCTTCAGTCGGTTCGAATCGAAGTTCCAGCTGCTGTGGGTGTTCGGCGCCCTGATCCCGGTCGTGATCCCGCTGCCGGCCCGCATCGGGTTCCTGATGATCGCGGTCACCGCCGGGTTCGCCTCGGTGACCTACTGGGTCGGTCGGGACCCCGCCCCGTCGGTCGATCCCGAGGCGATCCGCGGCCTCCGGGCCCGGGTGGT
>JBPEXC010000005.1:0-5396 GCA_052032035.1 Acidimicrobiales bacterium
GGGGGGGGGGCCTACGAACTCACCCGGGCCGGCAACGCCGGGTGCGCCATGGTGTCGACCATCCACGCCAACTCCGCCCGCCAGGGTCTCCAGGCCCTGGTGTCGACGGCGGTGATGGCCGGGCCGAACATCGATCCGGTCCTGGTGCGGCACGTGTTCGCGTCGATCGTCGACCTCGTCGTCCACATCGCTCGCGAACCCGACGGCGCCGGTCGGCGGCAGGTGATGGAGGTCGTCGCCGTGCCCGCCGGACAGGGCGCCGGCGTGGAGGCGACGACCGAACCGATCCTCACCCGCAGCGACCTCGGCGCCCCGCTCGAGTGGACCGGAGCCCGCCTCCCCGCCGATCTCGAACAGCGGCTCGACCGAGAGCTCCGAGCCCTGGGGTGCACGACCCTCGACCTGCTCGAAGGCCGGGTGCAGCTGTGAGCCGGCTCGCCCTGGCCGCCGCCGGTCTCGTCCTCGCCGCCGTCGTCGGCGCGGCCGTCGCCGCCCTCACGGTCGGGCCTCTGGGGGCGGTCGCAGCCGGCGCCGCGGCCTGCGTGCCGGTGCAGCTCCGTCGCCGGCGTCACCGCCTGCGGATCCGGCGGCGGGTGGAGGCGTGGCCCGACGCCCTCGGCGACCTCCACCACGCGATCCGCTCGTCGAGCTCGCTGCACGCCGCCCTGGTCGTGGTGGCCGAGCGCGGCCCCGAGCCCCTGCGGCCGGCGTTCGAGACCTATCGTGACCTCGCCGTCGCCCTCACCCCGGGGGCCGCTCTCCGGGCCGTGCGCACCGAGCTCGACGACCCGGTGTCGCACCACGTGCTCGACGTGCTGGCCGTCGCCCTCGACCTCGGCACCGGGGTGGTCACCGAGCTGCTCGACGACCTGGCGACGGCCGTCACCGCCGAGGTCCGCCTCGGCGACGACCTGGAGAACGCCGAGCTCGAGACCCGGCTCGAGGCACGGGCCGCCGCCGTCCTGCCCTTCGTGGTGCTCGGCCTGCTGTGCGTCTCGGTGCCGGGCTATCGCGCCTTCTACGCCGGGCCGGGCGGGTGGCTGGTCGTGGGGGCCGGATCGCTCCTCACCGCCGCCGGTCTGGTCGCGATCGAGCGCCTCGCCCACCCCGGGGTGGCTCGGTGACCCCGCTCGCCGTCGTCGCCGCGTTGGGTGCCGCCGTCGTCGCCGCCCGGGCCGCCCACGCCCTGACCCGCCCCCGTGCCGCCCTCGGTCGGCGCCTCGGCCCCTACCTCGTCGGCGACCCGCTGCCGTGGTGGGACGCCGCCGAGGTCGCACCGCTGGTCGGTCGCCGACGCGCCCCCGTCGGTGGCGCCGGCCGGTGGGACCGACTCGTCGAGCGGCGCGGCCGTCGGCTGGTCGAGGCCGGCGAGCGGGTGGCCGATGCCAGGCCGTCGCTGCGCCGCCAGACACTCGCAGTCGCGGCCGGCGCCGCCATCGGGGCGGCGCTCGGCGTCGTCGTGGTGGGCTCCGGGCCGGCGACCCTCACCCTCGCCGCCCTCGGCGCGACCACCGGCGGCACCCGGGAACCGGGACGGATCGAACGGCTCCGGACCGAGCGGTCGCTGGCCATGGAGGCCGACGCCCCGCGGATCGCCGAGCTCCTGGCCGCCCACCTCCGGGCCGGCCACGGTGTGGCCGAGGCCAATCGGCTCGTCGTCGCCGACCGGCCCGGGCCACTGGCGGCCGAGGTGCGTCGCGTGGCGGCCGCCGTCGGGTCGGGCGTCGATGCCGGCGACGCCTGGGCCGCCCTCGCCCGCCGCGTCCCCGACGCCGGCACGGCCCGCCTGGCCCGCGCCGTCGCCGCCTCGAGCCGAGCGACCGGCGATCTCGCCCCGACCCTCGTCGCCCTCGCCATCGACCTCCGCGCCCAGCGACGCCACGCCGTGGCCCGCCGGGCCGTGCGCCGCCGCACCGCGATGGTCGCGCCCCTCCTGCTGTGCATCGCCCCGGTGATGGCCCTCTACGTCGCAGCTGCCCTCCCTCGACTGGTGCTCGGCCAATGAGCCCCTGTCGCCCCGACCTCTCCCCAGGGAACGAACGTTCCACGAACCAGAAAGGCCAGTCCCATGACGAGCCCCGACCCCGCCATCGACCTCCACGCCGAGCCCGCTCCGACGCGTCGGGCGATCGACGCCCGAGACCACGAGCGAGGGGCCGCCGTCGTCGAGTGGCTCGGGATCAGCGCCCTGAGCATCGCCATGATCGTGGTGATGTTCGCTGCCCTCCAGCAGGTCGGGCTCGACCTGGTGAACGACATCCGCGGCAGCCTCGGGCTGTAGCGCGCGAGCAGCGCCGACGCACCGAGCGAGGGGCGGGGACCTTGTCGACCGTCGTCGTGATGGGTTGGATGCTCGTCGTCCTGGTCGGCCTCACCCAACTGTGCGTGGCGTGGTACTGGCGAGCCGTCGTCAGCGATGCCGCCGCCCGGGCCGCAGCGGCCAGCTCCCATCTCGACGCCGCCCCCGGCGCCTGCGCGTCGGCCTTCTCGGAGGCGCTCCCCGGCGCCGGCACGGCCACCGACCGCGACCCGGGCTCGGCGTCCGCCGTCGATGTCGTCCCCGTGGCCTGCACCCTCGACGGCGATCTCGTGCGGGCCGACACCGGCTTCGCCATGGCTCCGTGGTTGCCGCTGTGGCCGATGCTGGAGGTGGAGCTGACGGCGGTCGCCGCCGCCGAGCGCGCACCGGAGGCGGCGGAGTGACCCGGGCGCATCGTCACGGAGTGACCCAGGCGCACCGCCGACGGCGATCGCCGGCCGGCCCGGAGCGGGGCGCGGCGGCGCTGGAGGCGATGGTCGTGCTCGGGCTCGTCGTGGTCCCGATGCTGCTGGCCCTCGTCACCGCTGCCCGCTGGGTCGAACACCGGGCCGCCGCCACCGCGATCGCCGACGAGGTGGCACGGGCCCTCGCCCTCGACCCCGAGGGCGGCGACGAGGTGGTCGCCCTCGTCGTCGCCGCGGTCGAGGCCGGGCACGGGTTCGAGGCGGGCACGCTGTGGGTCCGCTCGATCAGCGTCGGGGAGCCGGGCGACCCGGTCCGGGTCGAGGTCGTCGCCGCCCTCCCGCCACTCGAGACGCCCTTCGGCTCGTGGGGTGGCGCCGAGATCGTCGTGGAGGGTGCGGAACGCCGCCCGGACCACGGCGCAACGTCGTGAGGGCGAGCGCCGAGCGGCCGTCACTGCGCCGGCGGCCGTCACTGCGCCGGCGGCCGTCACCGCGCCGGCGCAGTGAGGGTGGCCAGGCGACCCTGTTCGGGTTGGGGCTCGTGCTGGTCGGCCTGCTCGTCGCGGGCTTCGCCGTCGACCTCTGGCGGCTGGTCGAGGTGCGCCGCTCGCTCGCCGCCGATGCCGAAGCGGTGGCTGCGGCCGCCGCCAACGGTGTCGACGTCGCCCACTACCGGGCCACCGGCGAACTCGTCCTCGATCCGGAGCTCGCCGTGGCCCGCAGCGTCGAGCGAGCCGACCAGGTGGCGTCGCCGCTCACCGCGTCGGCCCCCGAGGTCGAGCTGGTCGTCGAGGCCGACGGCGCGTCGGTGCGGGTGCGGGCCGAGGTCGATCTCGTGCTGCTCGACCTCGGCGGCGCCGTCGACCCCGTCGTGGTGATGGTCGAGGCGAGCGCGGCGCCGACCCGCGACCTCTAGCCTCCCCTGGCGTGGAGCCGATCGGTGTCGAACAGTTCGAGCAGTACGTCGGCGACGCCCTCGACGGGCTGCCCGACGAGATCCTCGACCTGCTCGACAACGTGGTGATCCTGGTCGAGGACGAGCACGAGACCGAGGACCTGCTCGGCCTCTACGAGGGCATCCCGCGCACCGAACGAGACGAGTACGGCGGGTTCGAGCTGCCCGATCGGGTGACCCTGTATCGCCTGACCCTGTGCGACTTCGCCGCCGACCTCGACGAGCTGATCCACGAGGTCCGGGTGACCGTCGTCCACGAGCTCGCCCACCATCTCGGGATCGACGACGACCGTCTCCACGAACTCGGCTGGGGCTGAGGCGGCCGGTCGCCCGAGCGTGTCGGGCTCAGAACTCGAGGCGGCCCCGCAGGATGCTCTGCCCGGAGTGGGCCGGGTCGCCGTCGGCGGGCTCGAAGGAGATGTCGACGATCGGGAAGTCGGCGGGTTCGACGCCCTCGGGCAGGGCCAGGCGGCCTCCGTCGAGCGTGCCCAGGGAGTGCATGTCGGCGACGTCGGTGTCGATCACCCACACCTCCCACGCTCCGCCCTGCGGGTCGGGCATCGGCGGCACCGAGAGCTCGAGCACGTAGCGGCCGTCGTCGTCGACGATCACCGCCGAGGCGTCACCGTCGACGGCGAGGGGCAGCCCGTCGCTGGTGATCGCGGCGGCGGCGACCTCACGGGTCGTCGAGCCGGTGAGCTGGGCGGCGGCGACCGCGACGACGCCGACGGCCGCAGCCGCGGCGGCCGACCAGCGGCGAACCGTGCGCCGCCGGGCGGCGAGATCGACGACGGGGGCGGGAGGAACGACGTCCGCTCGCTCGGCGGCCTGGTCGGGTTCGGACCCCCGGCCGGCCTCGGCTGCGATCGCGTCCCACAGGCCCGCCGGGGGAGCGACCCGCACGGCGTCCTCGGGACCGACCTCGTCCCACAGGTGCCGTAGGTCGGCGTCCGGGTGCAGGTCGGCATCGGTGCGTGGGTCGTTCACGATGCGCTCCCTTCCCGGGTGTCGGGGCCTTCCTCGGCGTCGAGGCGGTAGCGCAAGCGTGCCAGACCGCGACGGATGTCGCTCTTCACGGTGCCGAGGGGCACGCCGGTGGCGGCGGCGACCTCGGTGTGGGTGAGCTGGTGGTAGTAGGCGAGCTCGAGGCAGCGACGAGCCCGCTCGTCGAGGGAGTCGAGGGCCTCGGCGAGCAGCATGCGGTCGGCGACCCGATCGACGACGCCGTGGGTCGCGGCGTCGCCCGGCTCGGCGAGGAGCGTCTCGGAGGCCGGCTGCTCGACCGACCGTCGGCCCGCCTGGCGCAGGGCGTCGACGCAGCGATATTTGGCGATCCCCATCAGCCAGGGGGCGAGTCCACCCTTGGTCGGGTCGAACCGCTCCTGGGCCCGCCAGGCGGCGACGAACACCTCCTGGGTGACGTCCGGTGCCCGGTCGGAGCCGACCTTGCGGACGCAGTAGGTGTAGATCATCGAGCCGTGGGCGTCGTAGGCGAGGCGGAGCGCGTCGGGGTCGCCGGCGGCGAAGCGTTGGTCGAGCTGATCGAGCGGGTCGACCGCTGTGGTGCCGACCGATGTGCCGCCGACCGATGTGTTCCCGGCCGTCGAGCTGGTGGTGGCGTCGGCCACCGTGGCGGTGGCTGGTGCACGTGGCGTCATGGTGAGCACACCGTCCTTTCCGTCGCGATGGTGCCGTTCGGATGCGCAGTCGTTGTTGT
>JBPEXC010000050.1:0-16958 GCA_052032035.1 Acidimicrobiales bacterium
CCGCCGGCGTGACCCCAGAACGAGATGCCGCCGACGAGGAGGGGCAGTGCCAGGTTGAGCAGGATGATCTGGCCGGCTGCGCTCTGCAGGAACGGGATCCCGTTGCGCTGCATGAACACCGCAGCGCCGCCGGCGAGGCCGAGCACGGCCCCGGAGGCGCCCAGGGTCGGTGCAGTCCAGTCGAAGGCGAGCACCGCCGCCGCACCGCCGAAGAGGCCACCGAGGTAGATGAGGCCGACGGGGACGTCGCCGGGGCCCCGCCGGAACAGCTGGCCGAAGAGGTAGATGGCGTAGAGGTTGAAGCCGAGGTGGAGCAGGCCGGAGTGGAGGAACCCACTGGTCACCACCCGCCACCACTCCCCGGCCGCGACGGCCGGGCCGAAGAGGAGGCCGTCGTTGGTGACCGCGGTGCTCGCCTGCTGGGCGAGATAGGCCACGCCGATCACGCCCATCATCACCTGCAGCACGAGCGGGATCGCCCGGCCGGTGCGCTGCAGGGGTTGCACCACCCGCTGACCACCCTGCCGGGTGCAGTCGGGGCACTGGAAGCCGACGGAGGCCGTGATCATGCACGACGGGCAGATCGGACGGCCGCACCGTTGGCAGCCGACGGCGGCCTCGATCGCGGGGTGGCGATAGCACCCGGGGCCCCGCACATCGTCGGGAGTGATCGGTTCGCTCATCGCCATGCCCGATCAGCGTCGTCGAGCGGGTGAAGGTTCCCGGGATTTGTCCGGATCTGCAGGAATTCGTCCCAACGACGCGACTTTCGGTCGGTCATAGCGTCAGTGGAGACGGTCGGCATCGGGAGGCGGCCCGCCCGCCCGACCCAATCGTCATCCGAACGGGGGACACCGCGTTCGGCTCACCCAGAGAGGCAAACGTCATGCTGAAGGAATTCAAGGAGTTCATCAATCGTGGAGGAGTGTTCGAGGCGGCCGTCGGCCTGATCCTCGCCCTCGCCTTCGCCCCGGTCGTCACCTCGATGGTCGACGACATGCTGATGCCGATCGTCGCCCGCGTGGTCGGCCAGCCCGACTTCAGCGAGCTGAAGATCGGCCTCGGCGGCGAGGAGTGCGTCGTCGACGCCGACGGTGTGGAGGTCTGCACCGAGGCGGCCATCCGCTACGGCGCCTTCATCAACACGATCGTCAGCTTCGTCATCATCGGCTTCGTCATCTTCCTGCTCGTGAAGGCCTACAACCGGGCCAACCCGCCGGAGCCGGAGGAGGAAGAGGGCCCGAGCGAGGTGGATCTCCTCACCGAGATCCGCGACTCGCTGGCTCGCTGAGCCAACCCGTCGGTGGTCACCCCTGCTGGGCGAAGGGCGAGGTCTTTCCGCCCGGCAGGGCCACCACCGTGCCGGTCTCGGTGTTGAGTTCGGCACCGACGTGCTCCACCGCGGTCACCCCGTCCACCCGCTTCTTCAGGATGCGCTCGACGCCGTCCTTGAGGGTGGCGGTCGAGACCGGGCAGGTGACGCAGGCGCCGACCAGCTCCACCTTGACCACGCCGGTGTCGGGGTCGGCGTGGCGCAGGAAGATGTCGCCCTCGTCGGCCTGGATGGCCGGACGCATCACCTGGATCACCTTGTCGACCTTCTCGACGAAGGCCGCCGGGTCGATCGTCTTCTCGGCGGTGTCGGCGGACATCGGTGACGCAGGTTCCTCTCACGGGGGGGGATGGGACGGCGGTGACCGTCCGGCAACGCTAGCGCCCTAGGATCGGGTCCGATGAACGGGGCGCCACCCACATCAGCACCGAAAAGGGCCGGAACATTCCCGTTCGTGGTCGCTCCGGTGCTGGCCCACCAGGGCGGCTGGGACGAGGCCCTGCTCGTCGCCACCCCCCTGGCCGTGATCGGCGGACTGCTGTGGCTGGCCAATCGTCGGGTCCAGGCCCAGCTCGACGAGCAGACGGCGGTACAGCACCGGACCGGACAGCACGAGCCCGAACCGACACAGCCCGAACCGACACAGCCCGAACCGACACAGGGCGACGAGGGGCCTCCGCCCCGGTGACCGTCGTCCACGTCGAGCGGGAGATCACCGACCCGGTCGACCTCGCTCCCCACCTCGAGCCACGATCCGACCTGCTGACCGAGGTCGAGGTCGCGCCCGGCCGCTTCGAGCAGGTCGACGGGCCCTTCCGGCGCTACCGACGCACGGTCGACGTCGCCGAGACCGCCGAGGGCGGGCACCGCGTGACCGAGACCACCGACTTCCGGCTGGCGATGCCCCTGTGGTGGCCGCTGTTCGTCCCGCTGATGAAGCGAGCGCTGCGCGACCCGGACCGGCGGCCGCGCCCCCGCTGGTGGTGGCCCAAGGAGGTGCTGCCCGTCGACTCGGCGGTCCTGGTGTCGGTGCTGATGGTGATCGCCGTCGTCGCCGGCTACCTCGGGGTGGTCATCAGCCAGACCCTCACGTTCGCGGCCGAGGAGTTCGGGGCGGACGACGCCGCCCAGGGACGCACCCTCGCCGCGGTGCGGATCGGCGTGCTCGGCTCGATGCTGCTGATCGGGCGGGCCGACCGGGTGGGCCGTCGCCCACTCCTGGTCGGGTTCGCGGTCGGCTCGATCGTGTTCACCGTCGCCGGCGCGCTCAGCGGCGACCTGGTGAGCCTCGGTGTCACCCAGGCCCTGGCCCGCGGCCTCGACACCGGGCTGCTCACCCTCCTGGGGCTCACCGTGATCGAGGAGGTGCCGGCCGGGGTGCGGGGGATGGCGGTCGCCCTGATGGCGATGTGCAACGCCCTCGGCGCGGGCATGGTCGTGTGGGTGTTGCCGGTGGCCGGCACGTCGATCGGGGCGTGGCGCTGGGTGTACGTCGCGCCGGCGGTGTTCCTGCCGGCGATGTGGTGGGCGTGGCGGCGTCTGCCGGAGACCCGCCGCTTCGTCGCCGCCGACGCCGTCGAGGCCCCGGCGGCCGTCGACCGACGGCGCTTCGCGCTGGTCGCCGGCACCGCGTTCGTGTCGGCCCTGTTCCTGTCGCCGGCGTCGCAGTTCCAGAACGAGTACCTGCGCGACGAGCGGGGTTTCGAGCCCGGCGAGATCTCGATCTTCCGGATCCTGGTGTCGACCCCCGCCGGGCTGTTCATGATGGGCGCCGGCGTGCTGGCCGACCGGCGGGGCCGCCGGGCGATCGGCAGCATCGGGGTCGGGGTCGGCGTCCTCGCCTCGCTCGCGTCCTATTTCGTCACCGGCTCCCTGCTGTGGATCAGCGCTGCGGTCGGCGTCTGGATGTTGGCGGGCGCCTACCCCGCCACCCGCGGCTATCAGTCGGAGCTGTTCCCGACGCGAGCCCGGGCCCGGGTCGGCGGCTGGATCGACGTCGTGTCGGTCACCGGCAGCGCGATCGGGCTGCTCGCCGTCGGCGAGCTGTCGACGCGTTGGGGGTCGCTCGGCGCCGCGCTGACGGCGCTGATCTGGGGACCGTTGCTGGCCGCCGCCCTCCTCGCGTTCGCGTTCCCGGAGACGGCGAGCGCCGCGCTCGAGCGGTTCAACCCCGACGATCCCGACCCAGACCGACCAGCCAGTCGATGACGGCCGCGACGGCGGTGTCGTCGTGCTTCTCGACCGGGTCGTGGCCGGTCTTCGGCAGCCAGCACTCGGTGACCTCACCGGGGATGGCGCCGACGTGGTCGGCGAACTCCGGCTCCTTGCCGAAGGGGTCGCTGGCCCCCTGCACGAGCAGGATCGGCAGGTCGAGCTCGCCGAAGTGCTCGGTACGGAGCTTGTCGGGCTTGCCCGGCGGGTGGAGCGGGTAGCTCAGCAGCAGCAGCCCGGGCGCCGGCGTGCCCTCCGCCACCGCCATCGAACAGGCGCGGCCCCCCATCGAACGGCCGCCGAGCACGAGCGAGGCCGGATCGACCCCCCACGCCTCGGCGCAGCGGGCGCGGTGGTCCTCGATCGAGGCGAGGAGCTTGGGCATGCGGTCGGGCGGTCGGCGACCGGGCCCCTTGTCGCGATAGGGGAAGTTGCAGCGGGCGACCGGTAGACCGAGTGCGTCGTCGAGCTCGGCCTCGAGCCGGAGGAACAGCCGGTGGTCGCGGTCGCCGCCGGCGCCGTGGAAGAGGAGGAGGCCCTCGGGAGCGGTCATGGCGCCGAGCGTAGAGCAGGTCGGCGGCGTGCCCCGGGTGATTCAGCCGGTGAGGATCTTGCGGGCCTCGGTGAGGTCCGCGATCCGGGCGGCGGCCTCGTCGGTGATGCCCCCGTGGTCGGGGTGGGCGTCGCGCAGCAGGGATCGGAAACGGCGCTGCACCGTGCGCTTGTTGATGTCGGCGGGGTCGAGGTCGTCGAGGCCGAGCACGCCGATGGCCCACGCCCGGGGGTTGTTCCACGCGGCCAGCTCGGCGACGGTGGCCCGACCGCCGCCCAGGATGTGGCTCACGAAGCGGTCGTCGACGTCGCCGATCCACAGCAACGACGACCGGATGGCGTCGAAGGTGAGGGCGCGGGCCTCGGCCGGGAAGCCGGCGCAGGCGTAGATGGCGCCGAGGGCCTGCTGGACGGCGACGCCCAGGTCGTCGTCGAAGTCGAAGCGAATCGACTCGCCCTCGGCCACGAGCCGGTGTACGGAGCGCAACAGCCCGATGCGATCGGTCTGGAAGCGGTGACGGACCCGGGGTTGGGCCACCCGGCGACCGTGGTCGAGGTCGTCGATCAGGATCACCAGGTCTTCCCGGAGATCGGCGGGGATCGCCTCGGCCGTGGCGGCGACGACCGCCGCCAGCAGGAGCCCGCCCGCGCCCGGGGGCGGTTCGGTGGGCAGGGCGCAGTCGCCGAGAGCGATGCGTCGGGTGGGGGCGATCGGCCGCGAGTGGTAGATCTCGAGCTCGGCCAGGATCACCATGCCGACGGTAGCGCCTGCCCGTGCGGGCTGTGGACCCGGGCGGCGGCGGGGCCCCCGCACCGACCGGCCCCGGCCGGTCTGCCATCATCTCGCCATGGCTTTCGACATCGACGACCTGCGGATCCAGCCGGGCGAGCTGGTGGACCTCAACGACATCGACCCGCGGTCCACGCCGTCGTGGGCCGACGACCCCTCGGGCGACCGCGAGCTCGACAAGGCGTCGGCCAAGGCCCACCTCGAGGTGTGCAACGCCCGGCTCGAGGAGCTCCAGGAGCTGCTCTACGCCGAGGGCAAGCATCGCGTCCTCGTCGTCCTCCAGGCGATGGACGCGGGCGGCAAGGACGGCACGATCCGCCACGTCTTCGAGCACGTCAACCCCCAGGGGGTGAAGGTCACCTCGTTCAAGAAGCCGAGTTCGCTGGAGCTGGCGCACGACTACCTGTGGCGGATCCACGCCCACGTGCCCGGCGACGGCGAGATGGCGGTGTTCAACCGCAGTCACTACGAGGACGTGCTGGTCGTGCGGGTCAACGACCTGGTGCCCGAGCGGCAGTGGCGCCGGCGCTACCGCCACATCCGCGACTTCGAACAGATGCTGGTCGACGAGGGCACGACGATCGTGAAAATCTTCCTCCACATCTCACCCGACGAGCAGGCCGAGCGGTTCCAGTCGCGGCTCGACGAGCCCCACAAGCACTGGAAGTTCTCCCACGGCGATCTCGAGGTGCGGAAGCAGTGGAACGACTACATGCGGGCGTTCGAGGACGCCCTCGGGCAGACCTCGACCGAGGACGCCCCGTGGTACGTCGTGCCCGCCGACCGCAAGTGGTACCGCAACGTGGCGGTCTGCGAGATCATGGTGCAGACGCTCGAGTCACTCGCGATGGACTGGCCCGCCGCCGAGGACGACCTCAGCGACGTCGTCATCCCCGACGTCTCCTCTTAGCTGTACTTGAGGGCGTTCATGTTCCGGAGCTTCGAGGGCTTGTGGTAGGCCTCGATCACCCGGACGGTGCCCGAGCGACCGCGCATCACCAGCGACTGCGTCTGGATGCCGTCCGCGGTGTACTTCACACCCTCGAGCAGGTCGCCGGTCGTGATGCCGGTCGCGGCGAAGAACGAGTTCTCCGAGCGGATCAGATCGTCGAGCCCCATGATGGCGTCGGGGTCGTAGCCGGCCTCGATCACGGCGGCCCGCTCCTCGTCGTCGGCCGGGTGGAGCTTGCCCTGGAGGTCGCCGCCCATCGCCTGGAGCGCCGCGGCGGCGATGACACCCTCGGGGGTGCCGCCGATGCCGAAGAGGATGTCGACGCCGGAGTCGGGCCAGGCGGTGGCGATGGCGCCGGCGACGTCGCCGTCGGAGATCAGCCGGATGCGGGCTCCCGCCTCGCGGATCTCCTCGATCAGGCCGGCGTGGCGGGGCCGGTCGAGCACGACGGCGGTGAGATCGGACACGTCGACCCGCTTCGCCTTGGCCAGGGCCGTCAGGTTGCGGGCGACGGGCAGGCGGATGTCGACGACGCCGGCGCCGGACGGTCCGACGGCGATCTTGTCCATGTAGAAACACGGGCCCGGGTCGAACATCGCGCCCCGCTCGGCGACGGCGATCACGGCGATCGCGCCACCCTGGCCCTTCGCCGTGAGGGTGGTGCCGTCGACCGGGTCGACCGCGATGTCGGTGAGCGGCGGTTCGCCGTTGCCGATGCGCTCGCCGTTGTAGAGCATCGGCGCCTCGTCCTTCTCGCCCTCGCCGATGACGACGATGCCGTCCATCTCGACGCCGTCGAGCACCTCGCGCATCGCGTCGACGGCGGCCTGGTCGGCGCCGATCTTGTCGCCCCGACCCATCCACCGGGCGGCGGCCATGGCGGCGGCCTCGGTGGTGCGCACCAGCTCCAGTGCGAGGTTGCGTTCGGGCTTGACGAGGGCGTCGGTCATGGCACAACCGTAGTGACTACGACCCAGGGGACGAAAACGGCAGATTTCACCATCGCGTCAGGTTCACCGACCCAGGTGCGTGCCCGCGGGGACGGGCCGAAAACGCCGAGATCCACACGCCCGCGGCCCCGAGGGGCGGCGACGTGTGGATCTCGGAACGAAGGTGGTGACGGTCAGGCGGCCGCGGCGGATGCCAGGTCGACCCGGATCTGGGCCCACTTGACGTCCTCGATGGCGTAGGCGCTGGTCTCGTCGGCCCGGAGGGCCTCCTCGGCGGCGGCCAGGTCGGCCTGGGCCTCGGCGAGATCGATCTCGCTCGACGGGATCGCCTCGTCGGAGAGGACGGTGACCTTGGTGCCGGTGACCGACACGAAGCCGGCGCGCACGGCGAAGCTCTGGACGTTGCCGCCCGTCTCGCTCACCCGCACCTCCGACGCCTGGAGCGACCCGATGAACGGCTCGTGCCCGGTGAGGAAGGCGATCTCGCCCCCGCCACGGGTACGGGCCACCACCTGGCTGCCCTCGCCCGAGTAGAGCAGCGTCTCCGGGGAGACGAACTCGACCTGGAACGACATCAGACGCCCGCTTCCTTGCGGAGCTGCTCGGCCTTCTCGCGAGCCGAGTCGGCGCCACCCACGTTGAGGAAGGCCTGCTCGGGCAGGTCGTCGAGGTCGCCGTTGACGAGGGCCTCGAACGAGTCGATCGTCTCGTCGACCGGGGTGAAGATGCCGGGCAGGCCGGTGAAGACCTGAGCCACGAACATCGGCTGCGACAGGAAGCGCTCGACCTTGCGGGCACGGTTCACGGTCACACGGTCTTCCTCGGAGAGCTCGTCGAGACCGAGGATGGCGATGATGTCCTGCAGCTCCTTGTAGCGCTGGAGGATCTCCTGCACCCGGCGGGCCACCTGGTAGTGACGATCGCCCACGACCTCGGGAGCGAGGATGGTGGAGGTCGACGACAGCGGGTCCACGGCGGGGTAGATGCCCTTCGCCGCGATGTCACGGCTCAGCTCGGTGGTGGCGTCGAGGTGGGTGAAGGTGGTGAACGGCGCCGGGTCGGTGTAGTCGTCGGCGGGCACGTACACGGCCTGCAGCGAGGTGATCGACTTGCCGCCGGCGGAGGTGATGCGCTCCTGGAGGATGCCCATCTCGTCGGCGAGCGTCGGCTGGTAGCCCACGGCGGACGGCATACGACCGAGGAGGGTCGACACCTCGGAACCGGCCTGCACGAAGCGGAAGATGTTGTCGACGAACAGGAGCACGTCCTGGCCCTGCACGTCACGGAAGTACTCGGCCATGGTGAGGGCCGACAGGGCGATGCGGAGACGCACGCCCGGCGGCTCGTCCATCTGGCCGAAGCAGAGGGCGGCCTTGGAGAGCACCGACGTCTTGCCGTCGCCCATCATGGTCTCGCCCATCTCGATGAAGAGGTCGGTGCCCTCACGGGTCCGCTCCCCCACGCCGGCGAACACCGACACACCGCCGTGGTTGGAGGCCACACGGGTGATCATCTCGGTGATGAGCACGGTCTTGCCCACGCCGGCACCGCCGAACAGGCCGATCTTGCCGCCCTGGAGGTACGGGGTGAGGAGGTCGATGACCTTGATGCCGGTCTCGAGCACCTCCTTCTTCGGGGCGAGCTTGTCGAAGTCGGGAGCGTGACGGTGGATCTCCCACCGGGTGTCGATGTCGAGCGAGTCGACGGGCACGTCGAGGGGCTCGCCGATCACGTTCCAGATGTGGCCGAGCACCACGTCACCCACCGGCACGGTGATACCTCGGCCGAGGTTGCGCACCGGGGTGCCACGGCGCAGACCGTCGGTCGGCTTCAGGGCGACGACCCGGACACGGGAGTCGCCGAGCTGCTGGGCGACCTCGCCCATCACCTTGGTGACCTCGCCGTCGACCTCGACGTCGAACTCGACAGCGGTGTTGATCTTGGGAAGAGCGTCGGGCGGGAACTCGACGTCGACCACGGGGCCGGCGATGCCGACGATGCGGCCGTCTGCAAGCTTCGGTTCGGTGGCAGTCATGTTGGCTCCTGGTCTCAGGCGTTCGTGCGGTGTTCGTGGCGGCCGAGGTGTTCGGGGAACACGTGCGCCGGATTGAGGTGATCGATGAGCAGGTCCTCGTCGGACGAGGCGTCCTCGTCGAGGGCTGCCGCACCGCCGACGATCTCCATGATCTCGGTGGTGATGGCTTCCTGGCGGGCACGGTTCATGATGCGGGACAGCTTGACGATCAGCTCCTCCGCATTCTCCGTGGCGGCCTTCATGGCTCGCTGGCGGTTGGCGTGCTCCGACG
This sequence comes from Acidimicrobiales bacterium, assembly GCA_052032035.1. Lineage (GTDB taxonomy): Bacteria > Actinomycetota > Acidimicrobiia > Acidimicrobiales > SZUA-35 > JAWSVN01. Next base: position 9,095 of record JBPEXC010000050.1, read on the forward strand.
CCGCGGCGTCGAGGAGGGCGGCGAAGAGCCGGGCCTCGACGTAGCGGGGAAGGAGGTCTTCCAACACGCCCTCGGGGGACGGCTCGAAGGAGTAGCTGGCGAGCGCCTCGGCGTCGCCGCCACCGGCCGAGGCGATCGTCTCGGTCGATTCGAGGGGCAGGAACCGGCGGATCACGGCCCGCTGGGTGCCCATCGAGACGAACTCGGTGTAGATCAGCTGCACCTCGTCGACCTCGCCCGAGTCGAACAGACCGCGCACCGCACGGGCGATGTCGCGAGCGTTGTCGTAGGCGGGGCTGCCGGTGAAGCCCTCGAACTGCTCGGTGATGGCGAAGCCCCGGAACTTGAAGTAGTCCTGGGTCTTCTTGCCGACACCGATGATCTTGTAGTCGCCACCGCGAGCCCGCAGGTCCTGGATCTCGCGCTCGGCGAGACGGAAGACCTGGGCGTTGTAGGGCCCGGCGAAGCCGCGGTCGCCGGCGCACACGACGTAGGCGACGGTGTTGACCTCAGCGGCCTGCCGCAGGAGCGGATGATCGACATCCGCGCCGCCGGCGGCGAGGTTCTCGATCACACCGGTGAGCTGCTCGGCGTAGGGACGAGCCGCGGCGGCCCGACGCTGCGCCTGGGCCACGCGAGTGGCGGCGATCAGCTCCTGGGCCCGGGTGATCTTCTTGGTGTTCTTGACGCTGCCGATGCGGCGTCGGAGAACTCGTTCGGCTCCACCTGGCATGTGGGATCAGTCCTCGCTCCGGGTCACGTCGGACTCGGGAAGGGTGTTGGTCGCGTCGACCGTGGCCGACGAGGCGGCTCCGGCGGCTTCGGCGTCGGGGGCCTCGACCGCGTCGACCGAGCCCTGGAACTGGTCGGTGAAGGCGGCGATGGCGGCCTCGAGAGCCTCCTCGTCCTGCACCGTGCCGGTCTCGACGATGTGGTCGAGCTGGTCGCTGTGACGGGTGCGGAACCACTCGAGGAGCTCGGCCTCGTAGCGCTGCACGTCGGAGACGTCGACCTTGTCGAGGTAGCCGCGGGTGCCGGCGTAGAGGACCACGACCTGCTCCTGCACGGGCACCGGCGAGTTGATGCCCTGCTTGAGGAGCTCGGTGAGGCGGTAGCCCCGGTCGAGCTGAGCCTGGGAGACCGGGTCGAGGTCGGAACCGAAGGCGGCGAAGGCGGCGAGCTCACGGAACTGCTGGAGGTCCGACTTGAGCGTGCCGACCGCGTTCTTCATCGCCTTGATCTGGGCGGCCGAACCGACTCGGGACACCGAGATGCCGACGTCCACGGCCGGGCGGATGCCGGACTTGAACAGGTCGTCCTGGAGGTAGACCTGGCCGTCGGTGATCGAGATGACGTTGGTCGGGATGAAGGCCGAGACGTCGCCGGCCTTGGTCTCGATGATCGGCAGCGAGGTCATCGAGCCGGCGCCGTTCTCGTCGGAGAGCTTGGCGGCACGCTCGAGGAGGCGGCTGTGGAGGTAGAACACGTCGCCGGGGAAGGCCTCACGGCCCGGCGGGCGACGGAGCAGCAGCGACACCTGGCGGTAGGCCTCGGCCTGCTTGGAGAGGTCGTCGTAGATCGACAGGGCGTGCTCGCTGTTCTCCATCCAGTGCTGACCCATCGCGCAGCCGGCGTAGGGAGCCAGGTACTTGAAGGGAGCCGGGTCGGAGGCGGCGGCCACCACGACGACCGTGTACTCGAGGGCGCCGAACTCGCGGAGCACCTCGACGGTCTGGGCGACGGTGGAGGCCTTCTGGCCGACCGCCACGTAGATGCACTTCACGCCGAGGCCCTTCTGGGCCAGGATCGTGTCGATGGCGACGGTGGTCTTGCCGGTCTTGCGGTCGCCGATGATCAGCTCACGCTGACCTCGACCGATCGGGATCAGCGAGTCGACGGCCTTGATGCCGGTCTGCATCGGCTCGTGCACCGGCTTGCGGCCGGTGATGCCGGGCGCCTGGATCTCCATGCGGCGGGGCTGCACGTCGGTCAGCGGGCCACGGCCGTCGATCGGCTCGCCGAGCACGTTGACCACTCGACCGAGCACGCCGTCGCCGACGGGGATCGAGAGGATCTCGCCGGTCGACTCGACCGCCTGGCCCTCGTTGATGTTGTCGACGTCGCCGAGCACCACGGCGCCGATCGAGTCTTCGTCGAGGTTGAGGGCGAGGCCGATCGTGCCGTCCTCGAAGCGGAGCATCTCGTTGACGGCCGCGTTGGGCAGGCCGTCGACGCGGGCGATGCCGTCGCCGACCTCGATGACGCGGCCGACGGTCTTGGAGGAGACGTCGTTCGACAGGGCGTCGAGGTTCTTCTGGAGTGCCCCGGTGATCTCGGAGGGGTCGAAGGTCAGTGCCATGGTTTCTCTCTCGTACGTTCGAAAAGTTCCGGGGGCTTACAGGACGTCGCGCATCGTGGTGAGACGCGCCTTGACCGAGCCGTCGATGACGGTGTCGCCGATCGTGGTGATGGCACCGCCCACCACCGAGGGATCGATGACCACCTGGAGTTCGACGTCGCCTCCGGCGGTGGCGGCCAGCGCCTGGGCGAGGCGGGCCTCCTGATCCGGGGTGAGGGCGACGGCGGTGCGGACCGTGGCGACCTGCTTGCCGCCGGCGGCGGCGGACGAAGCCACGAAGGCGTCGACGATGTCGGAGAGCTGCCCGCCTCGGCCGGCGCTCACGATCATGCCGACGAGGGCTCGCACGGCGTTCGACGCCTTGTTGGCGAGCAGATCGTCGACGATCTGATTGCGCGTGGCAGCCGGGACCAGGGCGTCGCTCAGGGTCGAGCGCAGCTCCTCGTTGCCGGCGATGGCGCCGGCGACGGTGACGAGCTGGCTCTTGATCCCCTCGGGATCACCTTCGGCCTGGGCGACGGCCAGCAGGGCATCGGCGTAGCCCTTGATTGCATCGGACATCTCAGACGTTCTCCGCGGTTTCGATCGGGGCCGCGCTCAGCGGCTCTGGCCGACCTGGTTGATGTAGTTCTCGATCAGCTCGGTGTGGGCCGCCGGATCGAGCTGCTCGGCGACGACCACCTCGGTGGCCGACCGGGTGATCTCGGCCACCTCGGCCTGGATGTCGGCGAGCGCCTGACGCTTCATGGTCTCGACGTCGGCGGCGGCACGGGCCTTGAGGGCCTCGGCGTCGGCCTCGGCCTTGGCCTTGAGGTCGACCTTCAGCTGGCCGGCGGTCTCGGTGGCCTCGGAACGGATCCGGGCCTCCTCGGCGCTGACGTCGGGAAGGTCGGCGGTCGACGCCGTGAGCGCAGCCTCGGCCTCGGCCCGCTGGGCCTGGGCTTCGGCGAGCTCGGCACGGATGCGCTCGGTGCGGCCGGTGATCATCCCCTTGATGGCCGGACCGGCCTTCCAGACGATGAGGGCGACGAGCACGAAGAACGCAGCCGAACCCCAGTAGACCTCACGCAGGTCGCCGGCGAGGTGGACACCGTTGGGTGCCTCGGAGGCGATGAGGGCTGTCAACATGGGTGACCTCAGTTCGGGTTGTTGAGGTAGCGGTCGACGACCGGCTGCGCCGCGTCGAGCGACACCTGACGGTCGAGCACCTTCGAGGCGGCCTGGGCGGTGAGACCGGCGACCTGCGGACCGAGGCCGGTGAGGGCATCGGTGCGGGCGGCGGCGATCTCCGCTTCGGCAGCACTCTTGAGTGCAGCGGCCTCCGCCTCGGCGGCGGCCAGGATGGTGGCCCGTTCGGCCTCGGCTTCGGCTCGGGCGGCGTCGACGATGGCGGCGGCCTCGGCCCGCACGTCGGCCAGCTGATCGCTGACCTCGGTGGCGGCGGATCCGGCTCGAGCACGAGCCGCATCGGCGGCGTCGAGATCGGAACGGACCCGTGCGGCACGCTCGTCCATCACCTTCAACACCGGCGGGAGGAGGACGAACTTGACCAGGGCCCACAACGCGAAGAACGAGATGGCACCCCAGAAGATCTCGGGGAGAACCGGCAAAATCGGGTTTGCGGCCTCTTCCCCTTCCTCTACGGCGAGCAGGATGAACGCAAGCACGAGATCAGGCGAACTTGAGGAGGATGAAGACCACGAAGCCGATCAGGGCGAGCGCCTCGGTGAAGGCGATACCCAGGAACATGGTGGTCTGGACCTGACCGGCCGACTCGGGCTGACGGGCCATGGCCTGGACGGCCTGACCGACGAGGTAACCGATGCCGATACCCGGACCGATGGCGGCGAGGCCGTAGGCGAAACCAGCGCTGGAGGCGCCGGCGGTGGCCTTGTCGGCGTCAGCGGTGGACACTTCGTCGACGGCAAGCTCGACGACCTGAGCTGCGGTGCTGGCAAGGACGCTCATGTGATGATGCTCTCCTGATTCGGTGCTCCGGATCGGAGCGGTTGGTGTTCTGCCCGAAGGCGAGAATGGGACGGAATGGTGGGTGGCCGCCGGGAGGACCCGGCCGGCCGGTTCGATCGATGCGATCGCAGGGTGCTGATCGGCTGGCGCCGGATCAGTGGTGCGGATGCAGCGACAGCGAGATGTAGACGGCGGTCAGCAGGCTGAAGACGAACGCCTGGATCAGCGACACCATGACCTCGAAGCCGGTGAGGCCGACGAGGGTGGCGAAGCTGAAGGGCAGCACGACGGCCAGGGCCGAGGCCTGGAACAGGGCGATGCAGAGCACGCCGAAGGTCACGAGGAGGATGTGACCCGCGAGCATGTTGGCGAAGAGACGGACGGCGAGGCCGAACGGGCGGAGCAGGAAGGTCGAGAGGAACTCGATCGGGGTGACCAGGATGTAGAGGGCCTTGGGCACGCCGGGCGGGAACAGCGACGACTTCATGAAGCCACCGAAGCCCTGCGACTTGACGCCGACGGCGACGAAGGTGGCCCAGGCGACCAGGGCCAGGATGACCGGGTTGGCCATGCGGGCGTTGGCCGGCATCTGGAAGGTCGGGATGACCTCGAAGATGTTGCCGAAGAAGACGAAGAGGAAGATGCTCAGCAGCAGGGGCAGGTACTTCATGCCCTCCGGGCCGATCGCCGAGAGGATGACCTGCTTCTGCACGAACTCGACCGAGCTCTCGACGACGTTCTGCAGGCCGCCGGGCACGAGGTCCTTCTTGGAGGCCAGGAACAGGACCGTCGGGATCAGCATGGCGAGCACGCTGATCAGGGCGATCTTGTTGAAGGCGTAGAAGTTGTCGCCACCGAAGTACTCGGGCCATTCCACCAGGTTCTCGATGGGTGGGAACTCGAGGGCTGCCAGCAGTGCGATCACGGTAGGTCGCTCCTTGGTTGGGTGAGATCAGCGACGCCCCGCGGCCACGGGCCGGGGAGCGGTGCGAGGGGTACGGGGCTTGAGACCGGGGTGGGCCATCGACGCCGAGACGTGGCGGAGTTCCCACACGAGGAGACCGAGGTGCGTGACGATGAGCGTGATCCCGAGGGGCACGATCGCCACCCAGCTCATGTCCTTCACGAGCCAGACGCCGGCGAAGATGATGCCGAGGCGCAGGACGTAGCCGCCGAGCGCCACCGAGGCGACGAGGGCGAACGAGATCTTCGACGCCCACTGGAGCAGGGCGGCGGACAGGACGAGGTTGAACAGGACGAGCGCCATGCCGTAGGCGACGCTCATCGCTCCCTCGAACCCTGCGAACAGGGCGCCGATCACCATGGCGACCGGCACGAACGGGATGCCGCGGCGGACCATGTCGAACGCCACCTCGGTGGCAGGCGACGGACCCTCGAGGCGGCCGTTGACGGCGACCGTCCGGGCGGCGCCGGCGTCGGCGGCGGTCATCGGACCGCTCCGGCCGCGGCGGTCGCCCGGGCGCTGGCGCGCAGTTCGGCGGTCTCGGCCTCGAGCTGCGCGATCTGGTGGCGATATCGGTAGTACAACGAGAGGGTGGCGCCGACGAAGCCGAGGACCGTGCACGCGATCGTGAACACCGGGGTGACGCCGACCTGTCGATCGATCACCAGACCGATGAGGCCGAGGACCACGGCCGACAGCACGAGCTCGTAGGAGCCGGCACTGTTCAGGACGTGACTGCGCATCGGCTGCTCGTCGATCGGGGGGTGTTGGGCGTCCACTGGCCTCGAAGGTGGTCGATGTCCCGCCACCCGATCGGGGGCGTGGCATGCCGAGAGCACCTCCCGACAACGGCCGAACCATAAATGCCGCGACAACGGCTTCGCAACCCGATGAGCACGATCCTCTCCATCGTCAGGGACGATCGGCCCACGTCGCACGATCACTCGCGGCCTCGTCGCCGCCCACGCGCCGTCCCCTCGGCGATCGGCAGCGGGCCGCCGGGCGCCGCGACGGCGGACGCCCGAGGTGTCAGCCGGTCCGCGGGGCGCGGCGCCGGCGAGCGTGTTCGGCCAGGTCGGCCACGTTCGATGCGGGTTCGGCGGCGGCGACGACCGGCGCGTCGTCCGCCCTGGTCGCGGCCACCTCGTCCGCCTGGGCCTCGGCGAGCTGGTCGTCCCACGACGTGCTCGGGCGGGCGACCGGGGTGCCGAACCCCGGTTGAAACGAAACCAGTAGGAGGACGAAGAGGCCGAGCACGATCACCGGCACGAGGGCGTCGCCCGCACCTTCGTTGTAGACCGGCCACAACACGATCGCCGACAGCAGGGCCGACCAGGCCCAGAGGATGAACACGCTGCGGCGGTGGCCGTGCCCCAGCCGCATGAGGCGGTGGTGGAGGTGGTCCTTGTCGGCGGTGGCGAGGCCCTGGCCCCGGCTGGCTCGCCGCACGATGGCGAACACGGTGTCGAAGATCGGCACGCCCAGGATCACCAAGGGGATGACGATCGGGGCGTAGAAGAAGAACGTCTGACCGCTGAACGGGTCCGGGGTACGGCCGCCGACCGCCATCGTCGAGGCCGCCATCAGCCCGCCGAGGAGCAGCGACCCGCCGTCGCCCATGAAGATCTTCGCCGGATGCAGGTTCCAGGGCAGGAAGCCGACGCAGATGCCGATCGTGATCGCGGCGACCAGGATGCCGATGTTGCCGGGCACGAGGAGGTCGGCCTCGGAGAGCCGCAACGAGTAGGCGAAGAACCCGACCGCGCCGATGCCCATGATGCCGGCGGCCAGACCGTCGAGGCCGTCGATGAAGTTGACGGCGTTGGCCATGCCCATCACCCAGAGCACCGTGAACAGGAAGCTCAGGTCGGGCGAGAGGACGAACACGGCGCCGAACGGGATCCGGAACCAGATCAGGCTCACCCCGCTGAAGGCGAGGGCGCTCGCCGCCAGGACCAGGCCGGCCGTCTTGGCCGGCGCCGACAGGTCGCGGATGTCGTCGAGCACGCCGACGAGATAGGAGATGGCGGCCAGGGCCAACACCCCGAAGGGTTCGGTCGTGCCACTGAACGACGACTCGAACCAGCCGGTGTACCAGGCCAGCCCGAACGCCACGGCGAAGCCGACGAACATGCCGCCGCCGCCGAGCGACGGCGTCGGTTGCTCGTGCGCCATCCGCTCGCCGGGAGCGACGACGCTGCCGCGACGCAACGCCCAGGCCCGGAAGATCGGGACGGCCATCACCGTCACCGCAGCGGCGATGGCAGCGATCGTCAGGTAGGAGGTAACGGCGGGTTGCACGATGGAGCGGGGTGAAACGGGCGATCGTCGCCGGCTCGGCGCCGGCGACGTGGCCTCACCCTAGGCGCTCCGGAGGTCGCCGTAGGGCGCAAAGGGCGCGCACAGCGCCCGGACCTCGTCGCGCACGGCCTTGACAGCTTCCGCGTCGCCGCGCTGACGCAGGGTGCGGGCGATGAACGACGCGATCGTCGCCATCTCGGCCGTGCCCATGCCCTGGGTGGTGACCGCCGGGGTGCCGAGCCGGATCCCGGAGGTGACGAACGGCGACCGGG
>JBPEXC010000500.1:0-3542 GCA_052032035.1 Acidimicrobiales bacterium
TCGGATGCAGCCCGCTCGGAGCGGCCCGTAGCGTTCGGGCGTGGTGGGTACCAAGCGAGCGATTCGAGGGGCGGTGGCGGCCGTGGCGTCGTTCACCGCGCTCGCGTTCGTGCTCTCCTCCGGGATCGGCGCGGCCACCGAGGCCGAGGTGCCGGAGACGACCGAACCGGCGGCGACGCCGCAGACGCCGACGACCCCGACAACACCGACCCTGGCGCCGGCGGCCCAGCCGCAGGCGACGGCTCCGGCCGCGTCGAGCGACGAGGCGGCCGTCGAGACCTCGGCGCCCGCGCCGCCCCTGCCGTCGCTCTCGGCCGACGAGCGCTACATCGACGCGTTGGCCCGCACGTTCCTCGGACGCTCTGCCGTCGAGGACGAACTGGTCGAGGCAGCGTCGGGCCTCGACGACGCCCGACGCGCCGCTCTCGCCCGGGTCGCGGTCGCCGAGAGCGACTGGGCCGATGACCACGCCCTGTCGGGCTACGGCTCGAGCGAGGCCCACGCCCGGGCCGATGACGACCGAGCCTTCGTCGACGGTCTCTACCGGGCGGTCTTCGGTCGGGCCGGCGACGACAGCGGCGTCGAGTACTGGACGGGACGCCTCGCCGACGGCGAGGCCCCCGAGGCGGTGGCCGCGGCGTTCGCGTCGACCGACGACGCTCGGGCCGCTCGGGTCGACCAGGTCTTCCGGTCCGTGCTCGACCGCGCCCCGGATGCGGCCGGCGCGGCGTTCTGGGCCGAGCGTCTCGGCGAGGTCGACGAGACCGAGATGGCGGTCCAACTGGCGGCAGGCGGCGAGTTCTACGATCGGGCGGTGGCCGAGGATCACACCGACTGACGGTGGAGGGGAGATTCCCATGCGGCTGACCCAACTCGACATCGAGCGTCCCGACGCGACCACCATGCACGTCGACTTCACGCCCGGCCTCAACGTGATCGACGGCTCCGCCGCCGATCTCGCGTTGATCGGCGACGCGCTGCGGTCGCTCTTCGCCGGTTCCCTCGCCTTCGGTCGGGCGTTCATCAGCGTGGAGGACATCGAGATCGAGGTGACCGAGGAGATGGCCCACCTCCTCCCCCAGTCGATCGTGCCGCCGATCCTCGACCTGGCGACCGTCCGACCCGAATCGGGCCCGACGCTGGTGTCGGTGCGAGCGGCCCTCGAACTGCTCGGCCGGGTGCGCCCGACGCTGGCCCTCGTCGATGTCGACGCAGCGCTCGCCGCCACCCGCGACGAATACGACATGCTCGAGCACCGGGCCGAGCGAACCCTCGCCGCCGCCGACGACGCGCTCGAGGGCGCCCGACGGCGTCAACAGGCGGTCTACGACGGGACCGACGGCGTCTTCGCGCAGCGACGCGGCTGGCGCCACCAGCGTCGGCTCGACGACGCCGAGGCGGCGCGGGACCACGTCGACGAATGCGTCGAACTCGCCACGGCGGCGGTGCGTCGAGCTCGGGCCGAACTCGACGACGTCCGGTTGCGCACCGGCCTCGACGAGCATCTCCGCTCGCTGGTCGCCCGGGAGTACTGCCTGGCGCTCCGCCAGAGCGTCGAACGCCACGGCCGTGACCTCACCGCGGCGGATCGGGACGCCCTGGGGACGGCGGTCAGCATCCTGCGCCCGGTCGACGATCGTCGCATCGCCCACGACCCGCTCACCGACGCCACCGCCTGGCTCGAGCACCAGGAGGATCGACAGATCGACCACGCCGTGCTGGCCAGCGCCGCTCGCAACTGTCAGCCCCACCCCGTGCTCGGGGTCGTGCCCCTGATCGTCGCCGGCTCGGCCGACCGCCCCCTCGTCGGTCTCGAGCGGACCGTCGACGCCCTCACCAGCGAGCTCCAGGTGATCCACCTCGGCCGGCTCGGGGTCTGACCGCCCCGCACCGACGAAACCTCCCGGTCGCGTCCGGGCTGCGTGGCACACTGGCGCGGTGACCGCCGCCCCTGTCGCCGACCCGACCCGCCCCCTCGACGTCGAGGCGACCCAGTTCCGCTCGGTGGCGGTGTTGTCGCTCAGTTCGGTCGCCGGGCGGGCATCGATGTCGGCGGCGTTCACGGTCGCCGCCCTCGCCCTCACCGAACTGTGGGACACCGTCGCCTGGGCGGGGCTGTCGACCGTGGCCATCACGCTCGGCACCGCCGCCAGCTCCGCGTGGCTGAGTTCGCTGATGGATCGATCGGGTCGACGCCTCGGCTTCCTCGTCGGGTTCGCGGTCGCCGCCGCCGGCACGATCGGTGCGGCCGCCGCCCTCGTCGCCGGCTCGATCGTCGGCTTCCTCGTGGGACTCGCCGCCGTCGGGGTCGGTCAGGCCGCCACCAACCTGTGTCGATACGGGGCGACCGACCTCGCTGCGCCGGGCACCGCCAGCCGAGCGATCTCGATCGTGGTCTTCGCGTCGACGTTCGGCGCCGCCGCCGGCCCGTTGCTCGTCGGCCCGACCTCCGGGATCGGGGCCGACCGCGGCTGGTCGGAGTACGTCGGCCCGTTCCTGGGCGGCGCCGTCTTCTACGGCCTGGCGGCCCTGATCATCGCCGCCCTGCTCCGCCCCGACCCGCTGCTGACCGCCCGGGCTCTCGCCGCCGCCACGCTCGCGAGCGCGCCGAGCGCGGCGGGTGCCCCGGGCACAGCCGGTGCGACCGGAACGACCGACGACGCGACCACGATCGTCACGCCGGAGCGGCAGGGGGCGCTGGCCGCCCTCGTCGCCACCTCCCCCGGCGCGCTCGGCCTCGGCGGGCTCGTCGTCTCCCAAGCGGTGATGGTGATGGTGATGTCGATGACGCCGCTCCACATGGACGCCCACGGGCACGGTGGCGGCATCATCGGCCTGGTCATCAGCCTCCACACCGTCGGCATGTTCGCCTTCGCCCCGATCGCCGGCTGGGCCGCCGATCGCTTCGGATGCGAACGGATGATCGCGGTCGGGGCGGCCGTGCTCGCTGCGGCCACCGCCGTCACGGCGCTCGCCGGCGAGGCGCCGGCGGTGCTCATGTTCCCCGGCCTGTTCCTGCTCGGGCTCGGCTGGAGCTTCGCGATGGTGGCGTCGAGCTCACTGATCAACGCGTCGGTGACCGAACAGCATCGGGTCGGCGCCCAGGGCGCAGCCGATGTCGCCACGTCGATCGCCAGCGGTGGCGGCGCACTCGCCGCCGGTCACGTGTTCGCGATGGAGGGCTTCCACGTGCTGTCGATGATCGGGATCGTCACCTCGGGCCTGTTGCTCGTGTGGGCGTTCACCCTCGTCGCCCAGGCCCGAGCGGGGCTCAGGTCCGGCGATCCCAGTAGTCGCTGACGATCCAGCGCATCACCTTGGTCGGAACGCCGTGGCGGTCGACCAGGGTGGCGACGTCGTCGCCGCGGCGGATCTCGTCGAGGACCTCGGGGCGCTCCAGCACCAGGTCGTTGCGCTGCTCGATGTAGGACACCGCACGCGACACGGTGCCGGTGGCGCAGCGCCACTTGTGGGCGACCGCCGACTTGGTCATGCCACTGTCGACGTCGGCGGCCAGCGCCCAGTAGTCGTAGGACGCCCGC
>JBPEXC010000501.1:0-1966 GCA_052032035.1 Acidimicrobiales bacterium
CGCTCCCGCAACGACGACCTCGCCGTCATCCGCCTCGAGCGGCCGATCGAGGGCGCCCTCGTCTGGGGGTCGGCCGGTGGCATCCGCACCGACACGGTCCTCGCCGGCCTGGAGTCGGCCGCACCGGTGCCTGCGTGGGTCGACGTGACCGTCACCGACTACGACCGCTCGACCGGGCTCGTCACCACGATCGAGTTCGACGGCGACCTGCCCGAGGGCGCGCCGCTGCGCAACGAGGACGGCCACCTGGTCGGCCTCGTCGACCGGAGCGGCGACTCGGCCCGCACGTCGCAGGTCCTGCGCCCCCGCATGGTCGAGATCATGAACGACCCCAGCTACCCGGCCTCGGACTGTCCGGTCCCGGTCACCACCCCCGAGGACGCGGAGGAGACCGGCGACGGCGAGGAAGCCGGCGAGGGAGCCGACGAAACCGACCAAGGGGCCGGCACCCGGGACAACTAGGCTCGGAGGCGTGCTCCGCCTCCAGCGCCCCCTGTCCCCCGACCTGGCTGCGGCCTCCGACGACGAGCTGCGCGCTCGCATCGCCGCCGCCAAGGCGACGCTCGGCGATCGCCTCTTCATCCTGGGTCACCACTACCAGCGCGACGACGTCATCGAGTTCGCCGACGCCCGCGGCGACAGCTTCAAGCTCTCGGTCCTCGCCCAGGAACGGCCCGACGCCGACTACATCGTGTTCTGCGGCGTGCACTTCATGGCCGAGTCGGCCGACATCCTCACCGCCGACTCCCAGCAGGTGGTGCTCCCCGACCTGAACGCCGGCTGCTCGATGGCCGACATGGCCGACATCGACCAGGTCGAGGAGGCGTGGGAGATCCTCGGCGAGACCGTCGACGTCGACGGCATCGTGCCGATCACCTACATGAACTCCTCGGCGGCGATCAAGGCGTTCGTCGGCCGACACGGCGGCGCGGTGTGCACGTCGTCGAACGCCCGGGCCGTGCTCGAGTGGGCGCTCGGCACCGGTGGCCCCGGCCCTGCGAACCGGACGGGTGGACGGGGCGAACGGGTGCTCTTCTTCCCCGACCAGCACCTCGGCCGCAACACCGGCCTGGCGATGGGCTACGACCACGACCACATGCGCCTGTGGGACCCCCGCAAGGTGGCCGGCGGTCTGTCGCCGGCCGACGTGGAGGCGGCGTCGCTGTTGCTCTGGAAGGGGCACTGCACGATCCATCAGCGGTTCCGCCCCGAACACGTCGAGGCGTTCCGGGCCGAACACCCCGACGGGATCGTGATCATCCACCCCGAGGCTCCCTACGAGACGTGCGAGCTCGCCGACCACCTCGGATCGACCAGCCACATCATTCGCACGGTCGAGTCGCTGCCCGCCGGCTCGACAATCGGCATCGGCACCGAGGTCCACCTCGTGCAGCGAGTGGCCAACGAGAACCCCGACAAGACGATCGTCAACCTCGATCCGCTGATCTGTCCGTGTTCGACGATGTTCAGGATCGACCTGCCCCACCTGTGCTGGGTGCTCGAGGAGCTCGTCGAGGGGCGGGTAGTCAACCAGATCACGGTCGACCCCGACACCACCGAGTGGTCGAAGGTGGCCCTCGATCGGATGCTGTCGATCACCTGAGCTGCACGACCACACGAACCGAGCAGCCACATGAACCTGCCGAGCGGCTGAACATCTGGTCGGCGGCGCCGATGGGAACCGATGCGTCCGCAGCAGTCGTCCCCCGACCGTGCCCTCGAGGTGCTCGCCGTGATCCCGGCGCGCGCCGGCTCGAAGGGGCTGGTCGGGAAGAACCTGCGGCAGGTCGCCGGTCTCAGCCTGGTCGGTCATGCCGTGCGAGCGGCGACGGAGTCGACGCTGGTCACCCGCGTGGTCGGTTCGACCGACGGCGAGGCGATCGCCGAGGAGTTCCGTCGAGTCGGCGCCGAGGTCCCCGGCCTCCGCCCCGCCGAACTCGCCGCCGACGACACCCCCGACGCGCCG
>JBPEXC010000502.1:0-6795 GCA_052032035.1 Acidimicrobiales bacterium
GTGGAGGACCAGGACGTTCGGAGTGGCCCGGCGCTCGTAGCTCTGGCGGGTGTAGTGGGCCCACTCGCCGAGGCTGCGTGGGCCGGTCGCACTCGGTTCGCTGTCGCCCCTGATGAAGTCGAGCAGGACGGTGCGGTCGTCGCCGACGTCGACGTGGTCGGTGGCCGGCTCGTCGACCTCGAGGCCGGCGGCCCGCTGGGCTCGGGCCGCGGCTCGGCGGCTCGTGTTGCGGCTGTGGTCGGCATCGGACAGCGCCACGTCGAGCGGATGCCGCACGATCGTGAGATGACGGACATCGTCGGGAAGTGGCAGGCCGTCGAGCGGGGCATGGGTCTTGAGGATGCGGCGGGACGGCTCGGCTGCGAGCCGTTCGAAGAGCAGCCCCTCCTCCTCGAACAGCACATCGAGCCAGGGGGCCCGATCGTTCGTGGACCGGGGGAGCGTCGGGTCCGCGTCGACGAGCAGCGTCGCGATGGTCTGGAGCCAGGTGGTCCCGCTCTTCGACGGCGTCGCGATCACGATGTCGTCGGGCCGGAATTCGAAGCGGTCCCACCTCCCGCCGTCGACCATCGAGCCGGAGTAGCGCTTCGGCATCGCCCCGATGATGCCACGCCGCCGAGGGCCCGGCGGCGCCGTCGTCGAGCAGTCTCGGGCCGCGCCCCGCGACTCGGTTCGGGTCGGGTGACCGTCGTCTCCCGGCAGCCTGGGTGAGACTGGATGGCATGGCGGCACCCCAGCGACACGACACGACAGCGATCGACCCCCTCGCCACGCCGGCGGGGGATCAGCCTGGTTCCCCGTCGGCGTGGTGGCTGATTCCGTTCGCCGTCCCGCTCGGGCTGATCGTCTACTCGAGCTCCTTCCCCGGCATCGCGTTCTTCGCCGCCCTGGCCGCCGGGGCGCTCCTCGTCGGCGTCGGCATCGCCTGGCTCCTGCGGTTCCTCCGTTGGTGGGACACCGACGACGGCCGGCGGCTCACGGTCGGCTGGGTCGCCGTGCCGATCGCCGTCGCAGTGGTCGTCGGCACGGCCTACCTCCGAGTGCCGCTCCAGCTCCGGTTCGACCGCGACCGAGCGGCCTTCGACGAGGCCGTGGCCCTGGCGACGAGCGACGAGTCGAGGCGATTCGGCTGCGTCGACGGTGGCGCCATCGGCTCCTCCACGATCGACCGCATCTGCCGAAGCGGCGAGGTCGTCGTGTTCTACGAGACGAACGGCTTCGGCGCGGATGCCGCCGGCTTCGTCCTGCTCCCGTCGGGTCCCGAGATGCTGGAGCAGGTCGACGGCCTGAGCGCCGGCAATCTGCGCGTCGACCTCGGCGGCGGCTGGCACAGTTTCGTCGTCGGTGGGTGACGACCGCTCGACTGTCGTCGCGTGGTCGTAGTGTTCGGGGCATGGACATCGTCTTGCTGCCGGGACTCTGGCTCCCGATGGGGGTCTGGGACCCCACCGCCGACGCGTTGATCGCAGCCGGCCATCACGTGCGACTCGTGTCGCTCCCCGGCGTCGACGACGGCGACGTTGCCGCCACGCTCGACGATCAGCTCTCCGCCGTCCTCGACGTCGTCGACGGCCTGGCCCGACCGGTCGTGGTCGGCCACTCGGCGGCCGCGAACCTGGCGTGGTCGGTGGCCGATCGGCGACCGACCGACATCGCCGGCGTCGTCCTCGTCGGCGGCTTCCCGTCGCCACCCGGCGCGGTCTACGCCGACTTCTTCCCGGTCGTCGACGGGGTGATGGCGTTCCCCGGATGGGAGCCCTTCGCCGGCCCCGACAGCGACGACCTCGACGCCGCCGCCCGGGCTGCGATCGAGGCGATGGCGGTGCCGGTGGC
Organism: Acidimicrobiales bacterium; assembly: GCA_052032035.1. Taxonomy (GTDB): domain Bacteria; phylum Actinomycetota; class Acidimicrobiia; order Acidimicrobiales; family SZUA-35; genus JAWSVN01. The sequence continues at coordinate 1,834 of JBPEXC010000502.1, forward strand.
GGGCGGGGTGGCCGAGGCCGAGCTGGCGCTCACCGACGAGCGCCGCTACGACGTGCCGACCGTGGTCGTCTGTCCCGAGTTCGGGCCCGACGACGCCCGGGAGTGGATCGCCTCCGGAGGCATCCCCGAACTCGCCGCCGCCCGCAACGTGTCCTTCGTCGACATCGACACCGGTCACTGGCCGATGGTCAGCCGGCCCGCCGAGTTCGCGGCGGTGCTGGCGTCGATCGCCGTCGAGATCGGTTCGACGTGAGGCGGTTCGTGGTCACGGCCGACGTGGCGATCGCCCTCGTCGAGTCCGGCTCGCCCGTTGCCGACGACGTGAAGCTCGTGGCGCCGACGCTGCTGCGTGACGACGCGGTCAACCTGCTCTTCGCCCGGGCGGCCGCGGGCGAGATCGACCGGCGAGGTGCCATCGAGGTCCTCGACGGCGTTCGCAGCCTCGGGATGCGACTGCTCGGCGACCGAGTCCTCCAGGCCGAGGCCTGGACGGTCGCCGAGACGCTCGGCGTCGACACCTATCGGGCCACCTACGTCGCCCTGACCCGTCTCCAGGCCGACGCCTTCGTCACGTTCGACCGCCCGCTGGCAGAGGCGGCGTCGTCGCTGGTGACGGTCGCCGACCACGCTGAGCTGTCGGCGTGACGGCCCGCCGGTCGTGCGCCGGCGTCCCAGCCGACGCTCAGCCCGGCACCATCGTGGCGACGCCTTCGGCGAGGCAGTGATCGAGGTCGAGGGTCTTGGGGCCCACCCGTTCGAAGGCGACCCGCGCCACGCCGCCCTCGAGCGCCACGACCCGCCCGGGCCCGAAGCGGTCGTGATCGAGGTCGGCTCCCACCCGCTGATCGTCGGCCTCGGCGTCCTCGGTCGACGCGGTGTCGGCGACCCTGCGAGGTTCGGTCGAGCGGCGACAGCGGTCGCAGCGCTCGCACCGATCGGTGGTCTCACCCAGCGCAGCGAGCACCAACGCCCAGCGACAGTGCTCGGACGCGACGTAGTCGTCGACCGCCTGACGCTGCGAGCGATCGAACTCCTCGCGCTCCGCGCAGAGGCGGGCGATCTCGGCGGGTTCGACTGCGCCGGCGGTGGCGGGGTGGAGCTCGGGTGAGGTCACCACGAGCGATGCCAGCTCCAACACGGTGATCGCCCGGGTCACCTTGCCGGACGACAGGTTCGTCCGCCGGCGGACCTCGGCCTTCGAGGCCGCTCCGGCGGCGATGGCGGAGAACACGGCCTGACACTCCTGCGCCGAGATCGATCGAACGCCACCCGAGAAGGCCCGGCGCGACACCCGATCCGTGCCGACGTAGGCGACGGCGCGCGCCCCCCGTCGGTCGCGTCCGGCCCGGCCGACCTCCTGGTAGTAGTCGATCAGTGATCCGGGCAGGTCGAGGTGGGCCACCACCCGGATGTCGGCGATGTCGATGCCCATGCCGAACGCGGTGGTCGCCACGACCACGTCGCACCGATCGCCCCGGAAGTCGTGCAACACCTCGGCCCGTCGGTCCGCTCCCAGGCCACCGTGGAAGTACACGGCTCGACGTCCCCGGTCGGCGAGTTCGGCGGCCACCCGCTCGGCGAGGGCGCGGGTGGCGACATAGACCAGGGTCTTGGCGTCGTCGGCGGCGAGATCGTCGAGCAGGGCGCATTCGGCGTCGTCGGTGGCCGAGAAGCGGCAGAGCTCGAGCTCGATCCCCGGTCGGACGAGTTCGCCGACGAGCACGCAGGGGTCGTCGAGGCCGAGGAGCCGGACGAGGTCGTCGCGGACCCGAGGGTCTGCCGATGCGGTCAGGGCGATGCAGGGAGGACTGCCGAGCGAACGGCGGGCCTCGCCGAGTTCGAGGTAGGCCGGTCGGAAGCCGTGGCCCCAGTGAACGACGCAGTGCGCCTCGTCGACGACGAACAGCGATGGGTGCGCGGCGGCGAGCCCGGCGCGGAGGTCGTCGTCGATCAACGTCTCGGGAGTGACGAACAGGAACTCCGCCGAACCGTCGGCCAGGTCGGCGAGGATCTGGGCTCGGTCGGCTGCGGAGGTCTCTCCGTCGATCGCACGCGACGAGGGCAGGCTGCTGCGGTCGATGGCGTCGCGCTGGTCGGCCACGAGCGCGAGCAGCGGCGACACCACGACGGTCGGGCCGTCGACCACGGCGGCGACCGTCTGATAGACGGCCGACTTGCCGGCTCCCGTGGGCAGCACGGCCAGGACGTCGCGCCCGGCGAGTGCGGCCTCCCCGCAGGTGCGCTGTTCGTCGGTCAGGGCGTCGACGCCGAGCAGCGCTGCGGCGTCGTCGAGGGTGGCGGGAGCGGGGGTCGCCGTCTGGTGGTCGGACACGGCAGCGGCTCTACCCCGCAGCGCCGTCCTGCACACCTGGGCGGCGCCGGCTCGGCGTCCGAGCACTGCGACCAGCACGGATGGGGGCGGTCAGAGCAGGCCGAGGTCCCGCGCCGCCTGGACGGCGGCCTTGCGGTCGCCGACCCCGAGCTTGCGGTAGACCGCCTTGGCGTGGGTCTTCACCGTGTTGAGCGACACGTAGAGCTCGTTGGCGATGTCGCGCTGGGAGAGCGCCGACGGGAAGTAGCGGAGCACCGCCATCTCGCGCTCGGTCAGCTCCTCCACGAGTCCGGTCGGCGCCGGCGCAGCGGCCACGCCGTGGCGGCTCTCGACGCGAGTCAGGTAGGTGCCGGCGATCCCCGGGTCGGGCGACCGATCGACGACCGTTCGGGCCTCGACCAACAGCGCCCGTCCCTCGATCGCGAGGGCCTCGGCATCGGCGTCGTCGCGTGCGGCGGCCTCGGCGCACAGGACGTCGCCCGCCGACGCCAGCACGTAGGCGAGCGACACCTGCTGGGGGACCCGCCGCGCGATGTCGGCGGCGTGGCGCGCCAGCGCGACAGCCTCGGGACCGTCGCTGCACCGGGCGAGCACGGCGAGGGTGACCCCGATCTCGGGAGCCTCGGGGATGCCGCGCTGCTCGGCCTCGTCCCGCCCCGCCTCGGCGACCCGTCGGGCGGCGTCGACGTTGCCGGCCTCGAGCTCGACGACGGCGAGGTAGCCGGGGGTGACCGACCGGGCGTAGTCGTCGGGTGCGGCGTCGGCCAGCTCGATCGCACGGGCGATCTCGATGCGGGCGGTGTCGTGGCGACCGGCCCACACCGAGATGGCGCCGATCACCATGGCGTGGGTCGGATCGCGCGGCGGCGGGCTGTCGTCGGAGATGGCGATCGCGCCGGCGACGTCGCCGCGTGCCAGGCAGATCATCGTGCCGAGGCCGGCGATGAGCCCGACGTCCTCGGGCGCGTCGTGGCGGCGGGCCCGTTCCAGCCACCACTCGGCCTCGGCGAACCTCCCGGCCACGAACGACGTCCACCCCCGCACGATGCAGCAGCCGGCGTGCTGCTCGGCGAAGGAGCCGAGACGGTCGAGCTGGTCGAGCACGGTCTCGAAGTGGCCGCCGTTGAGCAGCTGGGTCGCCTTGTCGGCGATGAGATCGGCGGCGTCGTCCAGCGCCCCGGCCGACAGGAAGTGCTCGACCGCGCCGTGGAGTTCGCCGTCGGCGCGATGCCACTCGCCCGCCCGCCGGTGCAGGTCCGGGAGTTCGTCGGCCAGCCGCTCCGATGCCTCCAGTCGCAGCAGGTCGCGCAGGAGGTGGTGATAGCGGAACCAGTGACCGGTGCGATCGAGTCCGATCATCAGCTGGTTGGTGTCGGCCGTGGCGCGCAGCCACGACGCGCCACCGTCGCCGCCGCAGACGGCGTCGACCAACGGTCCCGTCATCCGTTCGAGCACCGATGTGCGCAGCAAGCGCTCGCGCTCCGCGTCGGACACACCGGCCAGGAACTCCTCGCTGAGGTAGTCGACGACGAGTCGGTCGTCCCCCTGGAAGTCGTCGACGAACGCGTCGCGGTCGGCGGCTCCGGCGAGGGACAGGCCGGCGAGCACCAGGCCGGCGGCCCACCCCTCGGTGCGTGCGCACAGCGCCGCCACGTGTCGGGCGTCGACGGGGCTCGCGGTTCGGTCGGCGAGGAGCGACGCGGCTTCGTCGCTCGAGAACCGCAGATCGGCAGCTCGCACCTCGGTGAGGGCGCCGCTCACCCGGAGACGCGACAGGCGCAGCGACGGGTCGAGACGGGTGAGAACGACGACACGAAGGTTGGTCGGCGCCAACTCGACGAGCCGCTCGAGGGCGTGGTCGATCCGCTCCGAACCGGCCAGGTGGTAGTCGTCGATGACGAGGACCACCCGATCGTCCAGCGACTCCACCTCGTCGACGATCGCCGCCAGGAGGGGGTCGACGTCGTGGCCGGCGGCCACCACGGCGGGCGCCGCCCTCTCGGGCAGCGCCGGGAGGGCAGCGCTCAGCGCCGCCACCACGTAGGTCCAGAATCGGACCGGGTCCCGGTCGGCGTCGTCGACCTGGAACCACCCGTAGGCGCGGTCACGGGACGCGAGCCAGGCCGACACGAGTGTCGACTTGCCCGAACCCGCCGGAGCGCTCACCAGCACGAGCCGCTGGTTGGGGTCGTCGACCGCCGCGTCGAGCGCCGCACCGAGTCGCACCCGATCGACCAGGTTGGCCGGGGGTGTCGGTGGACTGAGTTTGGTACGTACGAGGGCGAGTGCCGACCGTTCCTCCACGTTGCCCAACCCTAGAACGGCCTCACCCGGTCGTCGCCCGACGGAGCGACATCTCACCCGGGTGAGATCCCCGGTGGAGCGATGACCGATCGCCCCCGGCGGGAGGACAGTGGAGGCATGCAAGCACCCTCCACCTACGAGATCGTCCTGCGGGGCCGAGTCGGCGAACGTCTGCTGCGGCCCCTGCTCGACGAGTTCGTCGTGGAACCCGACGCCGACACGACGCGCCTGGTGGGCGAAGTCCGCGACGCGTCGCACCTCCACGGCGTGTTGACCCACCTCACCTCGGTGACCGCCGAGGTGCTCAGCGTCCGCCAGATCCCCGA
>JBPEXC010000503.1:0-4163 GCA_052032035.1 Acidimicrobiales bacterium
GGGCCCGACTCGGGCCCGCCGCCTCCGGCCTCGCGCCGGTTCCCGTCCCCCGAGTTCCCACCTTCCCTCCCCGTTCCTCGCGCCCACGGCTCGGCCCGGGCGTCCCGACACCACGCCGCACGACCAGGGAGTGCCCTTTGGCCGCCGCCACCCCATCCGCCCGACCGCACGACACCCGAACCCCGCTCTGGCGCAACGCCGCCGTGCTGAAGTGGACGATCCAGGTGGTCGTCCTGCTGCTCGTCGTCGGCGTGATCTGGTTCCTGGCCTCCGAGGCCAAGGGCAACCTGTCGGACAAGGGGATCAACGTCAGCTTCGATTGGCTCAACAACCCCGCCAACTTCCAGCTCGCCGAAGGCATCGACACCGTGCCGGCGACGATGGGCCGGGCCCTGTGGGCCGGCATCGTCAACACGCTGCGGGTGGCAGGCGCCGGCATCGTCGCCTCGACCATCCTCGGCACCCTGATCGGTCTCGCCCGACTGTCGCCCAACTGGCTGGCGTCGAAGGCCGCCTCGATCTTCATCGAGACCCTGCGCAACATCCCGGTCCTGGTCCAGATCTTCCTCTGGCTCGCCATCCTCAGCGCACTCCCCGAACTCGCCCCCGACCAGGGCCCGATCAACGGTTGGGTCATGGTCGCCCAGGACGGCATCGCGGTCCCCCGGGTGTTCTACGCCGACGGCTTCTACCAGTGGTTGCTCTTCATCGGCATCGGCGTGGTGGTGTCCTGGTTCGTGCGACGCCGCCTGCTGGCCAAGCAGGCCGAGCAGGGCGGCCAGACCCACGCCGCCTCGATCGGGCTCGGCATCGTGGTCGCCTTCGCCCTCGTCGGCTGGTTCGCCAACGGCATCTTCGGCTGGTTCGGTGCGATCCCCCACGGCATCGAGGACCTGTGGCGCCAGATCCCCCAGGCCGTCATGCAGCTCGTGCTGTCCGTGGCAGCGGTCGGTGCCGCCGCGCTGTGGATCAAGCGCTTCCTCGACAGCCGCCGCACGCCCGCCGGCCTCGGCAAGCTGATCGACGACGACTACTTTCGGATGGGGTTCTCGGCCTTCGGGGCCCTGCTCGCCGTGATCGTCGTCTGGGTGGTCTGGCCGGGGCTGTCGAGTTGGATCATCAACTCCGGCGGCGACTTCTGGGGCTGGCTCGGCGACAAGTTCGGCGACGGCCGGGGCAGCCGCCCCCTCGACGCGATGCGGCCGACCGTCAGCGACGGTCGCTTCACCAGCTACGGCCCGGAGGGGCTGGTGGTCACCGAGACCTTCGCCGCCCTGTTCATCGGCCTCACCCTCTACACCTCGGCCTTCATCGCCGAGATCGTGCGCGGCGGTGTGTTGGCGGTCCACAAGGGGCAGACCGAGGCGGCGGCGGCGCTCGGCCTCAGCCGCTCGCAGTCGTTGCGGTTCGTGATCCTGCCCCAGGCGTTCCGCGTGATCATGCCGCCGCTCGGCAACCAGTACCTCAACATCACCAAGAACACCTCGCTCGGGATCGCAGTCGCCTACAGCGACATCGTCCAGGTCGGACAGTCGGCCTACAACAAGAACAACCAGACGCTGGCCGTCTTCGCGATCTGGATCGCCACCTTCCTGACGCTGTCCCTGACGATCTCGGCGGTCGTCAACTACATCAACGGCCGCCTGGCCATCGTGGAGCGCTGAGATGACGACGACCCAGGCACCATCCTCGACCGCCGCCAACCCCGACGCCGGCGCTGCGGCGTGGGTCCGCAAGCACCTGTTCAGTTCGGTCGGCAACGGGATCCAGACGATCCTGTTCACCGTCGTCCTGCTCGGCATCTTCCGCTGGCTCCTCGGCATGATCTTCGAGGAGAGCGCCCGCTGGAGCAGCGTGTGGACCAACATGCGCCTGCTGATGGCCTACAACTATCCGGCCAGCCAGTTCGTCCGCATCTGGTTCTCGCTGACCGTGCTGCTGGCGGCGGCGGCGCTGACGATCGCGGCGTGGGGTTTCCAACCCCGACTCCGAGTGCGGAGCATCGGCCAACAGCTCGCCGGCCTCGGCGGGCTGTCGATCCTCGCCGGCGTGCTCGCCCCGGCCGAGGGCACCGCGATCACACTCCTGTTCGGGGTCGGGGTGGTGGCGGCCGTGCTCGGCGCTGCGATCCTCGTCGGCCCGCTCGGCGGTGAGGACGACGCCACCGTGCGGCCGGGTGTGTCGGTCACGGCGATCGTGGCGGGCCTGCTGGCCCTCGTGTGGCTGGCGCCCTTCGGCCGCTTCCTCTTCGTCGACAACGCCCCGGTCTACGAGTCCGGCACGCTGTCGATGTCGACCAAGCAGCCGCTGACGATCGCCCTGCTGGTGTTCCTCGGCCTCTACTGGCTCGGCTCGACCTTCCTCGCCGGAGATCGACGGCTGCAGCTCCTCCTGATCACGTTCTGGGTCGTCGGCCCGGCCTACCTGATCTTCCTGGTGCTGCGCGACCCCCAGTTCGACTGGGCCCACATCTGGTCGACCGACGTACCGATGGCGCTCGGCTTCATGGTCGTCGGCGCCGCCCTCGCCTATGTGTTGTCCGACCCCGGCCGCTCGGAGCTCGCTCGAGCGGTCGGCGCCGGGCTCCTCGCCCTCGCCGTGTTCAACTGGATCGCCGCCTTCTTCGGCTGGTACCCGATGCTGCAGAAGGCCCGGTTCTCGTTCCTGTTCCTCGCCCTGTTCATCCTCGTCGCCCCGTCGCTCGCCGGCGACAAGACGGCCAGACTCCGCTTCGCCCAGGCCTGGGTGGGGCTGATGTTCGTCTTCCACTGGCTGGTGACGGGCATCAACACGGCGTCGACCGTCGAGGTGGCGTCCGGCCCCTTCATGGGCGGCCTCGTCCTCACCCTCGGGATCGCCTACTACGTGATGCTGGCGTCGTTCCCGATCGGCTTGTTGATGGCGCTCGCCCGCACGTCGAAGATGCCGATCTTCCGGGTCCTCGCGACGAGCTACATCGAGTTCGTCCGAGGCATCCCCCTGATCACCGTGCTGTTCTTCTTCTCGGTGATGGTGCCGCTCTTCCTGCCCGACGGCATGGGCCTGGCGGAGCTCGCGGCGATCTTCGTCGGCTACACCCTCTTCTCGGGCGCCTACATGGCGGAGAACATCCGCGGCGGCCTCCAGTCGATCCGGCAGGGCCAGTTCGAGGCCTCCGACGCGTTGGGCCTCACCACCTTCCAGCGGACCGTCTTCATCATCCTGCCCCAGGCGCTGCGGGTGTCGATCCCCAACCTGGTCGGTCAGGCGATCGCCACCTTCAAGGAGACATCGCTGATCGCGATCGTCGGCGGGTTCGACCTACTCAACATCGCGAACCGGTCGATCCCCAACCAGCCCGACTTCCTCGGCCAGAAGCGGCCGGCCCTGCTCTTCATCTGTTTCGTCTACTGGGTCTTCGCCTACTCGATGTCGCGAGCGTCCCGGAACCTCGAGACAAAGCTCGGGGTGGGCACACGATGAGCGCCCTCCCCCTGTCCTCTGCCGCCCTGTCACCTGCCGCCCTGTCCCCTGCCGCCCTGTCCCCTGCCGCCCTCTGCCCCGACCACGCACCGTCCTGGAGCCTCCGATGACCCTCACCGACACCGCAATGAACGACGAGCTGGCGGCCCGCGACGACATGATCGTGTGCCGCGGGGTGAAGAAGTGGTTCGGCGAGTTCCAGGCGCTCCACGGTGTCGACCTCACGGTCAAGGAACGAGAGGTGATGGTCGTGCTCGGCCCCTCGGGTTCGGGCAAGTCGACGCTCATCCGCTGCATCAACCGGCTCGAGGTCCATCAGGAGGGCGACATCATCGTCGACGGCATCGAGCTGACCAACGACCTCAAGAACATCAACGACATCCGCTCCGAGGTCGGCATGGTGTTCCAGCAGTTCAACCTGTTCCCCCACCTCACCATCCTCGACAACATCACCCTCGCCCCGATCTGGGTCCGCAAGAAGGGGCGCAAGGAAGCGGAGAAGACCGCGCATGAGCTCCTCGAGCGGGTCGGGATCCCCGAGCAGGCGAACAAGTACCCGGGCCAGCTGTCCGGCGGGCAGCAGCAGCGCGTCGCGATCGCCCGTTCGCTGGCGATGGAGCCCAACATCATGCTCTTCGACGAGCCCACGTCCGCGCTCGACCCCGAGATGATCTCCGAGGTGCTCGACGTGATGAAGGAGC
>JBPEXC010000504.1:0-6158 GCA_052032035.1 Acidimicrobiales bacterium
GCGGTCATGCGAATCCTCCGACTCGACCTCGGTCAGGCCCTCGGCACGGTGGACCTCCACCCGTTCGTCTCGATCGTGCACGGCCTCGAGCCCGAACAGCGCACGGCGTTCACCGACGCCGTCCGCTCGCTGGCCCGCGGCAACGACCGTGGCATCGGCGGCCTCGTCGAGGACGGCGGCCGCCTGATCGAGCTGCCGGGCCTCGACACCGGCTCGCTCAACGCCTTCACGACCGAGGACATCTCGGTCAACGTCGACGGCGTCGGGGTGGGCGCCGACCGGCTGCCGGCACTGCGGGCCGAACTCGACCAGCTCCGTCGCAAGGCACAGATCGACGCCGTGCACGTGGAGGAGATCCGCGCCGACCTGTCGCCCTCGGCGCTGGCGACGGTTCGCAAGCTCGAGGCTGCGCTCAGCGGCACCAACCCGGCCAGCGAGGCGGCCCTGCGGCGCCACCAGTCGATCGAGCGGCTCCAGGTGGCGGCCGAGGCGCTGGCGACGCTGCCCCCGAGCCTGCGGGAGACGCCCCAGGAGGTCGCCCCCATGATCGAGCGCTGGGAGGCCTACACCGCCCGGCTCGCCGAGGTCCGCCCCCATCTCGAGTCGCTCACCAAGGCGATCCAGACCGCAGAGGCCGACCTGATGGAGGCCCACAGCGCCGTGCAGGCGGCCGAGGCCGCCGCCGTGCCGCTGCGCCTCGACCCGTCCGAGGACGCCCGGATCGACCAGATCAGCGAGATCATGTTCGACCCGCGGGCCAAGAAGAAGCAGTGGAACGACGAGCTCGAGGCCGAGCTCAACGCCCTGCTGGCCAAGGTCGGGCAGCCCACCTACACGGCCTACGCCATGTATCGGATGTCGCCCGAGGTGCCGGCCGAGGCCCGCACGGCGCTCGAGCAGGCCCGGGCCCATCTCGCGGTGACCGAGCAGGCGGTCGAGACCGCTCGCAGCAACTACGAGTACGACCCGGTCGCCGGGGAGATCAACACCGAGTTCGACGCGCTGAAGGACGACGCCCGCCAGCATCTCGGTGCCATGCTCCCCGAGGACCTCGGCGGCGCCCTCGCCGCCCTGGTCGTCGAGCGGGAGAATCCCGAGTGGCGCGGCGCCTTCGATCACCTCCGAGCCGAGTTCGCCGACGTCGGCGGCACGCTCGACCCGCAGTACGAGTCGGACCCGACGGTCGTCGCCCGGGCCGTGAAGCGCTGGATCGACGACGCCCTCGCCGAGGACGACAACGGCCCGAGCCCGGCCGAGCTCGAGGCGCAGCTGGCCGAGGCGGAGAAGGTCTTCGCCCGCCACGCACGGGCGATGGCCCGCATCGACCGTCTCGAGGCGGTGGCGGCCGAATCGGCCCGCACCGTCGTCGAACTCCGGGAACGGATCGCTCAGATCGAGTCGGGCCACGAGGCGCCGACCGATGTCTTCGCCTCCGTGCAGGCCCTCGCCGATCGGGTGCGGACCGAGTCGGGGTCGGCCTGCCCCCTGATCCTCGAGGGCGAGTTCGCCGACCTCGACGACACCGGGGTCGCCGAGCTGCTCGAGCGGTGCGAGACCCTGGGTCAGCAGCTGCAGCTCATCGTCGTGTCGAACCGACCGGCGGCCGCCAACTGGGCCCAGCAGGTCGGTCTCCGTCGGGCCCTCCGGTCGACGATGATCTCCGCCGGCGTCTGAGGTCGTCAGCGCTGGTGGCACCCTGAGGGGATGACCACCCGCACGATCGGTGTCGACATCGGCGGCACCAAGATGCTGGGCGTCGTGCTCGACCTCGCGTCGGGCGATGTCGTCGCCCAGCGCAAGGTGCCGACGCCGCGCCACGACCCGCCGGCGCTCGTCGCCGCCCTCGGCGACCTGATCGAGGGTCTCGCAGCGCACCCGACGCCGCCATCGGCAGCACCGGCGGCACCATCGGCAGCCCGATCGGGAGCACTGCGTGCGGCGACCGAACCGGTCGCCGCGATGGCGGGCATCGGGGTCGGACTGCCCGGTCTGGTCGGCCTCGACGGCGTGCTTCGCTACGGCCCGAACGTGCCGGGCGTGCTCGACCTCGACGTGCGGGGCGTGCTGCACGAGCGCTTCGGCGTGCCGGTCGTCGTCGACAACGACGCCGCCCACGCCGCCCGGGCCGAGCTTCGGTGGGGGAGCGCGGCGGGTCGCCGCCACGTGGTCGTCGTCACCCAGGGCACCGGCATCGGTGGCGCCATCGTCGTCGACGGCCAAGTCGTGCGCGGGGCCAACGGGTTCGCCGGCGAGCCGGGCCACATGCTGATCGACCCCAACGGCCACCGGTGCGCGTGTGGCCACAAGGGGTGTTGGGAGACCGTCTCGTCGGGCGCCGGGCTGGTCAACCTGGCCGGCGAACTGATCGACGAAGGGCGGGGCGAGCGGATCGTCGCCCTCGCCGGCGGGGACCGCACCGCGGTGCGGGGCGAGCACGTGAGCGCCGCGTTCGACGAGGGCGACCCCGATGCCCTCGAGGTGCTCGATCGGTTCGCCTCGTGGGTGGCGGCCGGGATCGGCAGCCTGGTGTCGATCCTCGACCCGGAGATGGTGGTGCTCGGGGGTGGGCTGAGCGACATCACCGACCAGTTCATCGAGCAGGTCCGGCGCCGTGTCGCCACCCTGACGATGGGGGGCGCGCACCGTCCGCTGCCCGACATCGTGACGGCGCGATTCGGTCCGGAGGCGGGAGCGGTCGGAGCCGCCCTGGCCGCTGCCGAGGCCGACGAAATGCGACCGGGCGGGGCCGCGTCCTGAGTAGTCTCGACCGGATGGACTTCCGCCGGATCAACCACCTGCCGCCGTATGTGCTGGCCATCATCAACGAGTTGAAGATGGACGCTCGGCGAGCAGGGGTCGATGTGATCGACTTCGGGTTCGGCAACCCCGATCTCCCGTCGCCCGAGGTGGCGATCGACAAGCTGACCGAGGCGGCGCAGAACTCTCGCAACCACCGCTACTCGGCGTCGAAGGGCATCCCCAAGCTGCGGGAGGCGGCCGCCAACCTCTACCAGCGGCGCTTCGGGGTGCACCTCGATCCGGGCACCGAGGTGATCAACGTCATCGGTGCCAAGGAGGGGTTCACCCACCTGATGTGGGTGCTGCTGCAGCCGGGCGACGCCGCCCTGGTGCCTGCCCCCAGCTACCCGATCCACATCTGGGGACCGATCTTCGCCGGCGCCGCCATCCGTGAGGTGCCGCTCGCCGAGGGCGACGAGTTCATCGCCAACCTGGAGCGGGCGTGGGAGTACTCCTGGCCAAAGCCCCGCACCCTGGTGCTGTCGTTCCCCCACAACCCGACCGGCGTGTGCGTCGACCTGCCCTTCTTCGAGAAGGTCGTCGAGTTCGCGAAGCGGCGCGACCTGATCGTGGTGCACGACAACGCGTACGCCGACATGGGTTTCGACGGCTACGTGCCGCCCTCGATCCTCGAGGTCGACGGGGCCAAGGACTGCTGCGTCGAGCTCTACTCGATGACGAAATCGTTCTCGATGGCGGGCTGGCGAGTCGCGTTCCTGGCCGGCAACCCCGAGGTGATCGCGGCCCTGGCGAAGCTCAAGAGCTACCTCGACTACGGCACGTTCCAACCGATCCAGATCGCCGCCACCGTCACCCTCAACGAGGCGACCGAGCACCCCAAGGAGGTGACGGCGATCTACGAGAGCCGACGCAACGTGCTCTGCGACGGCCTCAACCGCATCGGCTGGGAGATCCAGAAGCCCCGCGGGACGATGTTCGTGTGGGCCAAGATCCCCGAGCCCTACGCCCACATGGGGTCGGTCGAGTTCGCCTCGAAGCTCGTGAACGAGGCCGCGGTCGCCACCTCGCCCGGTGAGGGCTTCGGGCCCGGCGGCGAGGGGCACGTGCGGTTCGCCCTGATCGAGAACGAACAGCGGACCCAGCAGGCGATCCGCAACCTGCGGCGGGCCCTGCCGGACCTCACCCCGAAGGCCTGAGGGCCAGCTCCATCCGCTCGACCCCTCGGATCGTGAGCCGATCCCGGAACTCGGGCTCGTCCAGCAGTTCGAGATGCTCGAAGCGGCGGATCAGCCGGCTGATCGCGATGCCGGCCTCGAGCTTGGCCAGCGAGGCGCCAAGGCAGTAGTGGATGCCCGACGCGAAGGCGAGGTGCTGGGCTGCGTTCGGCCGGTCGAGCCGCAGCGCGTTGGGCTCGTCGAACACCGCCGGGTCGCGGTTGGCGGCGCCGAGCACGCACAGCAGGGAGTCGCCGGCCTCGACCTCCACCCCGTGGAACGCCATCGGCTCCATCGCCACCCGCACGGTGTGCTGCACCGGACCGTCGAAGCGGAGCAGCTCGTCGACGGCGGTGGCGTCGAGCGCCGGGTCGTCGCGCCACCGTTCCAGCTCTGACCGGTGGCCCAACAGGGCGAGCAGGCCGTTGCCGATCAGGTTGACGGTCGTCTCGTGGCCGGCGACGTAGAGCAGGATCACGAACGACAGGAGTTCGTCGGCGCTGAGCCGTTCCCCGTCCTCCTCGGCCACGATCAGGGCCGAGAGCACGTCGTCGCCGAGGTCGGCACGACGGGCCGCGATGATCTCGGTGAGGTGGGCTCGCAGGGCGAGGGCGGCCTCGTCCGCGTCGTCGAACGCCTCGAGCGACACCGTCGGTTCGAGCGACGCGGTCAGGAGCTGGCTCCACGCCCGGATGTCGTCGGTCCGGTCGTCGGGGAGGGCGAGGAGGTCGGAGATGACCTGGAACGGGATCGGGAAGGCCAGCCGGTCGACCACCTCCATCCGACCCTCGGCCGCCGCCTGCTCGAGCACGTCGTCGACGAGGTGCTCGATCCGGGTGCGGAGCCGTTCGACCGCCCGGGGGGTGAACGCCTTCGACACGAGCCGCCGCAACCGGGTGTGGTCGGGCGGGTCGAGGTTGAGGATCGTCTTCGTGCCGGCCTGGGCTCGCTCACGGCGACGAACCGAGATCGGGTCGGTGCGCGGGGTGGCGGTGGTGTCGACGTCGCGGCTCATCGCCGGGTTGCGCAGGGTCTGCGCCACGTCGTCGTAGCGGGTCAGCACCACGAGTCCGACGGGGGACCGGTGCGCCGGCTCCTCGGCTCGCAGCCGGTCGTAGAACGGGTAGGGGTCGGCCCGGAAGTCCGGATCGAACGGGTTGTAGATCAGTGCGGCGTCGGTCCCCATGGGGTGACATCCTGCCGCGACGATCAGGGCCCGGCCAGCCCTCGGAGCACCATGCGCACGGCGGCATCGGCCACGGCGGGGTCGGCCGGGGTGGGGCCCTCGGTGTTGGACAGGGCCAGCTGGCGGCCGAGCTCGTCGGTGAGGGCCACGACCGACGCCGCCATCAGGTCGGCGTCGCCGTCGGCGATGAGCCCCTCGTCGATCGCCGCCCGCACGTGGCGTGCGGTGTCGGCGATCGTCACCTGACGACCGCGTCGCACGGCCGGGGCGAACCGCTCCTCGGTCCAGGCGAACATCGCCAGGCGGATGACCTCGGGGTGGGCGGCCGACCAATCGAGCGACAGGCGCACGCCCCGTTCGAGGCGCTCGAGCGGGCCGGCGGCACCGTCGATCGCTGCCTTCTGGGCCGATCGCAGGTGATAGAGGGCCTCGCGCAGGATCTCGAGGAGAAGATCGTCCTTCGACGGGAAGTACCAGTAGAAGACGCCCTTGCCGACGCCGATCCCGTCGACGATGTCGGCCACCGACGTGGGGTGGAAGCCCTGCTCGGCGAACCGCTGGGTCGCGTAGTCGAGGAGCGCCTGCCGCCGATCACGGCCACGGGGGGTGAGCTGCCGGTCGGTGTCGGTGTCGGTCATGGTCACCCCGAGGGTAGGGAGGACTTGACCGAACGGTCAAGAATCGCGCCGCCCGAACGGTCAGGACTCGCGGGCCCAGCCCTGGCTGCGGCGGACCGCCTCGCTCCAGCGGGCGTAGGTGGCATCGGCCGCCGCACGGTCGGCGGCGGGCGCGACCTCGACGTCGGCTCGCCACGCGGCGCCGACCTCGGTCAGGTCGGCCCAGACGCCCTCGGCCAGCCCGGCCAGGTAGGCCGCGCCGAGGGCGGTGGTCTCCTGGTTCTCCGGCCGGACCACGGTGACCCCGAGCTGGTCGGCCTGGATCTGCAGCAGGAGCTCCATCACCGAGGCGCCGCCGTCGACCCGCAGTTCGGTGAGGGC
>JBPEXC010000505.1:0-2348 GCA_052032035.1 Acidimicrobiales bacterium
GCACACACCCCGAGGATGAGGGGGCGCAGCCGGTCGTCGAAGCTCGGCGCCACCCGTGGCGCGATCGAGATGCCGGTCAGGGCGAACGGAGCCAGCGCCGCGCCGGTCGTCAGGTCGATCCCGTCGAATTCGCCGCCGAGCGCCAGCGTGATGAGGCCCAGGGGGGCGCCCAGCATCATCACCGCGCTCACGGTTGCTCGGAGTTCATCGCCCTTGTCGTGCTGGTAGAGCAGCCCGACCGGCGGGCCTCCGATCGCCACGGCCGTGCCGAACAGCGACGAGAGGGTGCCCCCGATCGCCAGGTTGGTGCGCGTGCGCGGCACCGGCGGGGCGAAGAGGCTGAGCCCGATCGCCACGACCACGCTGGCGCCCGCCGCCAGGGTGAGAGTCCGGCTCGACGCCCACCCGACCACGAAGGCGGCCGCGAGCAGCCCTGGGGGCCGCCCGAGCGAGAACCACCCGACCTCCCGCCAGCGGATGGCGCCGCGGTAGTGCCACACCATCCGTGCCACCATCGGCACCGACACCACCAGCATCGTCTGGGGGAGGAGGTCCGGCTCGATCAGCACGATCACGGGGAACGCGGTGATCACCATGCCGAAGCCGATCACCCCCTGGAGCAGGGCGCCCAGGAAGACGACGACGGCGATCGCCACGAACTCCCACCCGGTGACGTGCAGCGCGACGTGCATTGGCTCCAGCCTGCCACGGCGCACTAGACCACAGGGGGTGAGTTTCGACACGACGACCTACGAGACCGTGACCGTGGAGGTGGCCGACCATGTCGCCACCGTGACCCTGAACCGGCCCGACCGCCTCAACGCCTTCACCGGCACGATGATGGCCGAGCTGATCGACGTCCTCGACCGCACCGACGTCGACGACGATGTCCGGGCGATCATCATCACCGGCGCCGGCCGCGGCTTCTGCGCCGGCGCCGACCTCGAGTCGGGCGGCGAGACCTTCGACTACACCGAGAGCAACGCCCGCGAGAAGGTCGAGGTGCAGCGCGACGGCGGTGGACGGCTCACCACCCGCATCTTCTCCTCCACGACCCCGATCATCGCCGCCATCAACGGGCCCGCGGTCGGTGTCGGCATCACGATGACGTTGCCGATGGACATCCGCCTGGTGGCCGAGAGCGCCCGGATCGGCTTCGTGTTCGCCCGCCGCGGCATCGTGCCCGAGGCGGCCTCGTCGTGGTTCCTGCCCCGACTCGTCGGCATCTCCAAGGCCCTCGAGTGGTCCTACTCCGGCCGGGTCTTCAACGCCCAGGAGGCGGCCGACGCCGGGCTCGCCACGCTCGTGCCCGACGACGAGCTCCTCGACCGGGCCCGCGCCCTGGCCACCGAGATCGCCACCCACGCGGCCCCGGTGTCGGCGGCCCTCACCCGCCAGTTGATGTGGCAGGGGCTCACCTTCGATCACCCGATGCAGTCGCATCGAGCAGACTCCCGCGCCATCCAGGCGCTCGGCGCGATGGACGACGCCAAGGAGGGCGTGATGAGCTTCCTCGAGAAGCGCGACCCGGAGTGGCGCCTCAAGCCGTCGGTCGACACCCCCGACGTGTTCCCGTTCGTCGATCCGCCGACCTTCAGCTGACCTAGGCTCGGTCGTCATGGACGATCCCTCGGGCGACTTCTTCGTGCACCGTCACCGCGACGTGCAGGGAGGAGCCGCCCGAGCCGCCGTGTTCGGCGTGTCGGACGGCCTCGTGTCGAACGTCGCCCTGATCCTCGGCGTGGCGGCGGCGCGTCCCGAGGCCGAGACCGTGGTGCTTGCGGGGGTGTCGGGCCTGTTGGCCGGCGCGGCGTCGATGGCGGCCGGCGAGTACGTGTCGATGAAGGCGCAGAACGAGCTGATCGAGCGGGAGCTCGAGATCGAGCGGCGGTCGCTGTCGGAGCAGCCGTTGGAGGAGCGGCAGGAGCTCGAGGCGCTCTACCGCAGCCGGGGGATCGAGGCGGAACACGCCGAGGCGATGGCCGAGGCGGTGATGGCCGACCCCGACGTGGCCCTCGAGGTGCATGCCCGGGAGGAGCTCGGGGTCGACCCCGACTCGGTGGGCGACCCGTTCGGCGCCGCCGCCTCCTCGTTCCTCGCCTTCGCGGTCGGGGCGATCGTGCCCCTCGTCCCGTGGTTCGTGGGCGACGGGAACGGTGCGGTCGTGGCCTCGATCGTCCTCGGCCTGCTGGCCACGGCGTCGGTCGGGGCGCTGCTCGCCGTGTTCACCGAGCGGTCGCTGGTCGCGTCCGCCGGCCGTCAGGTCGGGTTCGCCGTCGCGGCGTGCCTGCTCACCTTCGGGATCGGCACCCTGATCGGTGGTGGGGCGCCCGGCTAGACCGGGCGCC
>JBPEXC010000506.1:0-7554 GCA_052032035.1 Acidimicrobiales bacterium
GCGCCGGCAAGACCACCACGATGCGGGGCATCCTCGGGCTCGACCGTCCCACCTCCGGGTCGGCGACCGTCAACGGTCGGAGCCTCGCCGAGCACGCCGCCCCGCTCACCGAGATCGGCGCCCTGGTGGAGGCCAAGGCGGTGCACCCGAAGCGGTCGGCCCGCAACCACCTCCTCTCGCTCGCCATCAGCAACGGGATCGCACGCTCGAGGGTCGACGCCGTGCTCGACATCGTCGGCCTCGGCCACGTCGCCGACAAGCCGGCCGGGGGCTTCTCCCTCGGCATGGGACAGCGCCTCGGCATCGCCTCGGCGCTGCTGGGCGATCCGGGGACGGTGATGCTCGACGAGCCGGTCAACGGCCTCGATCCCGAAGGGGTGCTCTGGATCCGCCACCTGCTGCAGGACCTGGCGGCCGAGGGTCGCACCGTGCTGGTGTCGTCGCACCTGATGAGCGAGATGGCGCTGACCGCCGAGCACTTCGTCATCGTCGGTCGGGGTCGCCTCATCGCCGACGTCACCGCCGAGGAGCTGAAGGCGATGGCTCCCGAGTCGAGCGTCCTCGTGCGCTCCGACGCACCGATGCGCCTCCGCTCACTGCTCGCCGCCGACGGGGTGAGCACCACCACCGTCGACACCGACGGCCTGTCGGTCACCGGGGTCGACGCCGCCCACATCGGGCGGGTCGCCTCGAGCAACTCGATCACCCTCCGCGAGCTCTCCAACCACTCGAGCACCCTCGAGCAGACCTTCATGAACCTCACCGCCGACACCGTCGACTACTCCGCTCACCGGCTCGCCGAGCCGACCGCCCGAAAGGCCGCCTGATGACCACCATCACCCCCACCCCCACTCCAACTCCCACCCCCACCACTGCTCCGGTCACCACTCGTCCGCTCGCTGGGAACGCAGCTGTCACGCTGTCCCGCCTCGTGTCGGCGGAGTGGTTCAAGTTCCGCACCGTGCGGGGCAACCTCGTCGCCATCGCCGGCGCCGTGACCGCCACCGTCGGCTTCGGCACCCTGTTCTCGTGGCTGGCCGACAGCGACGACCGTCCCGGCCGGGCCGCGACCGACGCCCTGTCGTTGAGCCTGGCCGGCGCCGACCTCGCCCAACTCGTCATCGCCATCCTCGGTGTCGCCCTCGTCGCCGGGGAGTACCAGACCGGGCTGATCCGCTCGTGGCTGGCCGCCACCCAGCATCGGGTGGGCGTGCTCGGCGCCAAGGCCGCGGTCTACAGCGTCGTCGTCTTCCTCGCCATGGGCGTCGCCGCCACGGTCGCCTTCGTCGCCGGCCAGGCGGTGCTCCCCGACTCGATGGTCGCCCTCTCGCTCACCGATGACGGGGTGGCCCAGGCGTTGTTCGGCACCGCCTTCTACTCGGCCTGCATCGGCGTCATGGGGATCAGCCTCGGCTTCATCCTCCGCAGCACGGCGGCCGGTGCCGGGGCCGTCGTCACCCTCCTGATGCTCGCCCCGGGCCTGATCGGGCTCCTGCCGTCGGCGTTCTCCGACCCCGTCAGCAAGATCCTGCCGAGCAGTGCCGGGTCGGCCGTCACCGGTGTCTCCCGCCTCGGGGGCGAGCTGCTCTCGACCGGTTGGGGCGCCGTCACCCTGCTGCTGTGGGTCGCCGCCGCCCTCGCCGCCGCCGGGGTGGCCCTGCAGCGCCGGGACGCCTGATCGTGGCGGGCGCAACCGCCGCCCTCCCTACACTGCCGACCATGACTGCGCAGCCGCATCCGGACCGGGTGCGGCTGCTGCCGTGGGCGGTGCCGCAGCGCGTGGTCGACGCTCTCGTGCTGGCCGCCATCGCCTTCGGGGCGGTGGTCCGCACCCTCCAGGCCACCGATCGTCGGTGGGTCGAGGTGGCGGCGGGCGTCGTGGCCGTCGCCCTCGTGGCGTTGCGCCGCCGCTACCCGGCCGTCGTGCTCGCCGTCGCGGTCGTCGCGAGCGCCACCGTGATCGCGGTGATGAGCCGGCCGTCGATCCTGATGCTGGCCGCGATCGTGAGCCTCTACACCGTCGCCGCCGAACGGCCGACGAGGGACGCCCTCCTCGGCGGCGTCTTCTCGATGGTCGTCTTCACCGCCGTCGTGCTCATCGTGATCGAGCCGGGACGCTTCGAGGGCGGGGCGCTGGCCGCGATCGCCTGGCCCGGCTTCGCCGCCGCCGCCGGCAGCGCCGTCCGAGGCGCTCGCGAGAACCTGGCGGCGGCCAACGAGCGGGCCGAGCGGGCCGAAGCCGCCCGCGAGAGCGAGGCGCAGCGACGGGTGGCGGAGGAACGGCTCCGGATCGCCCGCGACGTGCACGACCTGGTCGCCCACCACCTGGCGGTCGTGAACGTGCAGGCGGGGGTGGCGTCGCACCTGCTCGACGACGACCCCTCGACCGCCCGCACCGCCATCGACACCGCCAGGTCGTCGGCATCGACCGCGGTGAGCCAACTCGGCGACCTGCTCGGGGTGCTGCGCGACCCGACCGACCCCGACGGGCCGCTCGCGCCCACGCCGGACGCCCACGCGATCGACGACCTCGTCCGGTCGTTCGCGGCCAGCGGCCTCGAGGTCGAGCACCGGGTGTCCGGCAGCCCTCGGCCGTTGGCACCCACCGCCCAGGTCGCCGTCTACCGACTGATCCAGGAGGCGTTGACCAACGCCCACAAGCACGGTGACGGGAGCGCCACCCTCGAAGTGGTCTCCGAGGACCGGGTGACCACGGTGCGGGTCCGCAATCGGATCGGCGCCGGCCACGACGTCGGCCGCTCCGGCCACGGACTGATCGGGATGCGCGAGCGCATCGAGGCGGCCGGCGGCGTGCTCGACATCGAGGACGGTCCCGACCGATTCGTCGTCACCGCCACGATCCCCAACGAGGAGTCGACGTGACCCACCCCGACGGCCGGACGATCACGGTCGTGTTGGCCGACGACCAGGAACTGATCCGGGCCGGGTTCCGAGCCCTGATCGACTCCGCCCCCGACCTCGAGGTGGTGGGAGAGGCCGCGGACGGTCGCGAGGCGATCGAGGTCCTGCGGTCGTCGCGGGCCGACGTGATCCTCATGGACATCCGCATGCCCGAGCTCGACGGCTTGGCGGCGACCCGGGAGATCTGCGCCGACGACGACCTCGCCGGCGTGCGGGTGTTGGTGCTGACGACCTTCGAACTCGACGACTACGTGGTGCGGGCCATCGAGGCCGGTGCGAGTGGGTTCCTCGGCAAGGGCGTGAGCCCGACCGATCTCCTCGACGCCATCCGCGTCGTCGCCGCCGGCGAGGCGCTGCTGTCGTCGTCGGCGACCAAGGCGGTGGTCGCCCGCTTGGCGCAGGCCGCCGCAGCGTTGCCGGCCGACCTCGACCGTTCGGCCCTCGACGCGTTGACCGAACGCGAGCAGGAGATGACGGCGCTCGCCGCGCACGGCCTGTCGAACGACGAGATCGCCGAACGAGCATTCTTGTCACCGCTCACCGTCAAGACCCACCTCAACCGGGCGATGGCCAAGGTCGGGGCCCGCGACCGGGCGCAGCTCGTGGTGCTCGCCTACCAGAGTGGGCTCGTCCGTCCCGGCGAGGAGCTCGAGCCCGGCGGCTGACGGTCGCCGACTAGGGGTTCGTCGTCGTCGCCATGCGTTCGAGGATGGCGCCGCGGAGTGCGCCGACCGTGCCCGCGTAGGCCGTGGGGTCGAGTGCGACCATCCCCGTCGCCTCGGCGATCGCGGTCGCCACCACCTCGGCCGGATCGACGGCGAGGTCGAGGAAGCCGGCATCGACCGCGCCCTCGCCGTCGTAGAGGCGGGCGTTGACGACCGACGCCTGGAGGTGGCGCCGGCTCAGCCGGTCGGCAGCGATCGCCATCGCCCAGTCGGGGAGCTGGAGCCCGATCGCGACCTCGTTCAGTCCGATCTTCACCGGGGCCGCCGGGCCGATGCGTCGATCACATCCCAGGAGCAGAAGCGCGCCGGCCGCCACGGCGTGGCCGGTGCAGGCCGCCACGACCGGGACTCCGCAGCCGTAGAGGCGACGCACCAGGTGGCCGCCGACGCCGACCATCTCGCCAACCGCCGCGAGGTCACCGGTCTGGAACACGCCGAGATCGAACCCGGCCGAGAAGCGGCCGTCGCGTCCGGCGAGCACGAGCGCTCGCGCCGTGTCGTCGGCGTCGACCTGGTCGACCACGTCGATCAGCGCCCGCCCGAGGTCGGTGGCCAGGGCGTTGGCCCGGCCGTCGTCCATCGTCACCACGACGACGGCGCCCGGGTGGTCGGGGGCGTCGTGGCGCTCGATCGAGACGGCGGGGTGGTCGGTGGTGATGGCGGCGGGCGTGGTCACGACGGGGCTCCGGAGTGGTCGACGGGGCGGGTGGTGAGCAGATCCTGGCAGAGCAGGCCGGCGTCGCGGTGCCGGTGCATCTCGTGGTAGTCGGGATGGTTCAGCGTCTGGATGAAGGCGGCCCGGCTCGGGAAGTGCATCACCAGGACGGCGTCCCAGTCGCCCTGGCCGATGAAGTAGCGCTCGCCGTGTCCGTACAGCAGGCACTGGCCGCCGACCTCGTCGGCGGCGACCTGGAACGCCGCCACGTAGCGGTCGTAGGCCGCCGAGCCCGGCTCGTCGGTGCCATGTTCGGGGTCGTCGGGACCGTAGGCGGCCTTCACCCGGAACTTCAGGAGATTGACCTGGGCGATCGGGCCGTCGTGGGGATCGTCGCGGAAGGCCCGGAACTGCTCGGCGGTCGGTTGGAAGGCGGGCATGCTGTCTGCTCTCGGTCGAGTTCGGTGGTCGGGAACGTCACGGCAGCCAGGCGGCGATGGCTTGACCGATCTCGTGGGGGCTGTCCTCCTGGATGAAGTGGTTGCCGGCGACGGTCACCTCGGTGAGGTTGGGCCAGCTCCGGCAGAACTCCCGCTGGGGACCGGTGAGGATGGCGCCCGGGTCGGCGTTGACGAACAGCTTCGGCATGTCGCTCGTCGCGAGCCACTCGGCGTAGTCGGCGACGATGGCGTGGACGTCGGCGGGCTCGCCCTCGATCGGGATCTGACGCGGCCACGTGAGGGTCGGCCGCCGGTGCTCGGGCTCGAGGAACGGGCGCCGGTACTCGATCATCTCCTCCTCGGTCAGGTCGCGCAGGATCGACCCCGGGAGGACCGCCTCGACGAACAGGTTCTTCTCGATCACCATGCCCTCGCCGGCCTCGCTGCGGAACCCCTGGAAGATGCCGGTGGCGGCGTCGGGCCAGTCGTCCCAGGTGACCGGCCGCACGATCGCCTCCATGAAGGCGATGCCCGCCACCCGGTCGCGGTGGCGGTTGGCCCAGTCGAACCCGAGGGCCGAGCCCCAGTCGTGGATCACGAAGACGATGTCGTCACCGAGGTCGAGCTGATCGAGGAGGCCGTCGAGGTAGTGGCGGTGCTCGACGAAGCGATAGCTGTTGGGTCCGGTGTCGTCGAGCTTGTCGGAGTCGCCCTGGCCGATCAGGTCGGGCACGACGCAACGCCCGTGGTCGGCCAGGTGGGGCACGACGTTGCGCCACAGGTAGGACGACGTCGGGTTGCCGTGGAGGAGGACGATCGATCGGCCCTCGCCGCGCTCGTGGTAGGCCATGCGTTTGCCGTCGACCTCGACGTAGCGCTTGGCGAGTGGGGTTGCGTCGAAGGCGCTCATGGCGGCTAGGTTTAGTAGCGACCGCTATCAAACGCAACTCGACCGGAGGATCACCTGGCCATGGGGCGCCCCGCGAAGTACGACGACGCCGAGTTGCTCGATCGGGCGATGTCGCTGTTCTGGGAGCGGGGCTGGGCCGAGACGTCGATCCGCGACCTCGAGGCGGCCCTCGACCTGAAGGCGCCGTCGATCTACCGACGATTCGGGTCCAGGGACGGGGTGGGGGCGGCGGTGGTCGCGCACTACGCGGACCGGGTGGTGCGACGTCGGGTGGCCAAACACCTCTCGGGCGAGGGTGACCCCCTCGACAACATCGAGCGGTTCCTGCGCTCGTCGGTCACGCAGTCGCGCAGCGACGAGCGCCTCCGGGGCTGTCTGCTGACCACGACGGCGCTGGAGGCCGACGTCACCGACGCGACGCTCCGAGCTGCGTTGGATCACGGCCTCGGTCTGATCGAGGCGGGTCTGCGCCGCGAGCTGCGACGGGCCGACGGTCTCGGGTCGCTGGCCGACGGCGTCGACGTTCGGTCCGCCACCTCGATGCTCGTGCTCGTCATGCAGGGACTGATGGCGTCGGCTCGTGGCGGCATCTCGGCCCGTGTCCTCCAGCGGCGTGCCGTCGACGCGGTCTCGGTGCTGCGACGGCCGTGACCTGACCGGCGGTCCCGGCCGGTTCGGCGACAGCCGAGGTGCCTCCGCTGCGCCCTGCGGGCGGCGCTCAGCGGTGGTCGTGGCCGTGGTGGCGATCGCTGGTGTGTCGATGGCGGTGCCGCTGTGGATGGTGGGTGTGGGGGTGGTCGTGCATCTCCGACGGCACGGCGTGGTGATGTCCATGGTGATCGTCGTCGTGGCGGTGGGGGTGCCGGTGGTCGAGACCCTCGTGGCGGTGGTCGTGCCCGTGGCCGGCCTGGGTCGGCAGCCCCGGCACGACCAGACGGGTCCCGGCGACGATCACGAAGACCACGGCGGTGATGCCCGTCGCCAGCACGAGGGCGCGGGCCACGTCGTCGCCGGCGACGGCCGACATCGTGAGGAGTGCGCCGGTGTAGGCGAGTCGCCCGCCGAGACTGACCGTCGACAGCATGGTCGCCCGCTGCGATGCGCCGACGTGGCCGGCGACCACGCCCGGGAGGAGGACCGAGGCAGCGGCGGCCGGGATCCGGCGAAGCAGCAGGAGTGGCGCCACCCAGATCGCCGGGATGGCCGCCATCGCGGCAAGCGTGAGGGCCGGGAGTGCGCTGAGGCAGACCAGCGCATTCGCGAAGCCCACTCGGCGAGCCAGCGGCACGACGTGCCGGAGGGCGGCGGCTGCGATCCCGGCCACGGCCGCGGTGATGACGGCGGTGGTCATCGCCGACCAGGCGAGCGTGTCGGGCCGCTCGCCGAACGCGTCGGTGAGGAAGGGTGGGGTGAGCTCGGCGACCAGATGGACCGCCAGCACCTGGCCGACGGTGAACAAGGCGACCCACGCCAGCACCGGTTGACGCAGGTTCTGGCCCGTCGCGACCAGGTCCGCCAGGAAGCCTCGCGGATGGTCGTCGCGATCGCTGTCGGCGACATCGGCGAAGCGGCGAGCGACGACGAACTGAGCCATCGCCGTGGCCAGCGACGCTGCGAACGGGAGGCGCAGGTCGACGACGCCGAGTCCGCCGCCGACCAGGGCGCTGCCGGCCGCCACCAGGAGCATCGTTCGACGCACCCCGGCTTCCCGTTCCTCGAACTCGTCTGCCCTGCCCTCCGCTTCGAGGGACTCGAGGTGGAGGGTCACGTCGGTGCCCGACAGGAAGGCGAAGCCGGTCGCCAGCAGGAGTTGTCCGGCGATCACCGGAGCGGGTCCGCCGATGAGGAACAGGCTGTGGGCGGCCACCCACGCCACGGCCACGACCTGCAGGGTCGGGACGC
>JBPEXC010000507.1:0-4683 GCA_052032035.1 Acidimicrobiales bacterium
GATGACGAGACAATTCGTTGACGGGTCAACTAGAATGATCCCCATGACTCGTCTCCCCACCTACGCCATCTCCCACGGCGGCGGTCCCTGGCCGTGGGCGAAGGAATCGTTGCCCGTCGACTGGACCGCGCTCGAGGCCTCGCTCGCCGGGATCCCCGACGAGCTCGGTGCGACGCCGGTGGCCGTGCTCATGGTCACCGCCCACTGGGAGGCGCCCGCCTTCATGGTCCAGACGGCCGAGCGGCCGGGCATGATCTACGACTACGGGGGCTTCCCGCCCCACACCTACGAGGTCCAGTACCCGGCGCCGGGGCACCCCGCGGTCGCCGAGCGCGCCGCCGGCCTGCTCGAGGCGGCCGGACTGCCCGCCGGTCGCGACCCCCAGCGAGGCTTCGACCACGGCACGTTCGTGCCGGCGCACGTGATCTACCCCCGGGCCGACGTGCCGATCGTGCAGCTCTCGATCCACCGCAGCTACGACCCCGCCCTCCACCTCGCCGCCGGCCGGGCGCTCGCACCCCTCCGGGACGAGGGCGTGTTGATCATCGGCAGCGGCCTGCCGAGTTTCCACGACCTGTCGGCGTTCGGCCGGGCCTCGGCCGAGCCGTCCCGGGCCTTCGACGCCTGGCTGGGGGAGACCCTGGTCGATCGCCTCGGCGACGAGCGCTCCGAGCGCCTCGAGGCCTGGGCCGACGCGCCGAGCGCGCGTCGCTGCCACCCCCGTGAGGACCACTTCCTCCCCCTGCTCGTCGCCGCCGGTGCCGCCGAGGGCGATGCGGGTGTGCGGAACTACCACGAGACCACCTTCTTCGGCGGCACGACGTCGTCGGGATTCCGGTTCGGGGAGGCCGCTGCGGCCTAGGTTGGGCGTCGTGGACGACGTCGAAGCGATCGGACTGCTCCAGGATCCCGTACGGCGTCGCTGCTACGACGCCGTGGTCGGCGCGGGGCGCGAGGTCACCCGGTCCGAGGTGGCCGAGGCCGCCGACGTGGCCCGCAACCTCGTCGCCTTCCACCTCGACAAGCTGGTCGACGCCGGCCTCCTCGAGGTCGACGAGCGTCGGGTGAACGGGCGCAGCGGCCCGGGCGCGGGTCGGCCGGCCAAGGTGTACCGACGGGCGGTCGCCGAGCGGGCGCTGTCGCTGCCTCCGCGCGACTACCGCCTCGCGGCCGAGGTGCTCGCCGAGGCAGCGGAGACCGTGCGGCTCGACGAGGCGCTCGAGGCCGCGGCGCGGCG
Organism: Acidimicrobiales bacterium; assembly: GCA_052032035.1. Taxonomy (GTDB): domain Bacteria; phylum Actinomycetota; class Acidimicrobiia; order Acidimicrobiales; family SZUA-35; genus JAWSVN01. Next base: position 1,238 of record JBPEXC010000507.1, read on the forward strand.
TCGCGGCGTCGCGATCCGGGCCGAGAGTGGCCCGGACCCGATCGAGCGGTTGCGGGCGCTCGGCTACGAGCCCTACGACGACGACGGGGTGATCCGCCTCGCGAACTGTCCGTTCCACGTGATCGCCGAGGCCCACCCCGGGCTGGTCTGCGGCATGAACCTGGCCCTGCTCGAGGGGGCGTTGGGTGAGTCGTCGGGTCTGGAGGTGGTGCTCGACGCGCGCCCCGACGTCGGCTGCTGCGTCGCCCTCGTCCCGAACGACGTTTCTAAAACCAACCGTGGTTGACATAGACTGGCGACCGTGACGCACCATCTCGCCCAGCTCAACATCGCCGTGCCCCGGTTCCCGACCGACGACCCCCGCATGGACGGGTTCATGTCGGCCCTCGACGAGATCAACGCCCTCGCGGATCGGTCGCCCGGCTTCGTGTGGCGGCTGGTCGGCGAGGGTTCCAACGACGCCACGGAGCTGCGGGCCGACCTCGACGGCCAGGAGCAGATGGTCAACCTCGCGGTCTGGGAGGACGTCGAATCGGTCTGGAACTACGTCTACCGGAGCGACCACCTCGACTACCTCCGCCAGCGGCGGGAATGGTTCGAGGCGCCCGCCGGTCCCGTCATCGTGTGTTGGTGGGTGCCGGCCGGCGAGCTCCCGACCGTCGAGGAGGGCATGGAGCGACTGGCGCTGCTGCGTGAACACGGGCCCACCCCCGAGGCCTTCACCTTCCGCGACCGCTTCGACCCGCCGACGGCCTGAGCCCTGCCGGTCGCCGCACGCTCGGCCGACCGGCTCGGCTGGTCCTCGGTCGGCCAACCGATTTAAGGTTCGCGGTCATGGCCGCACCCCTCGAAGCGCACGAAGTGATCGTCATCGGCACCGGAGTGTCGGGGCTCTATCAGATCAAGACCCTCACCGACCTCGGCTTCGACGCCATCGCCCTCGAGGCCGACGACGACCTCGGTGGCACCTGGTACCGCAACCGCTATCCGGGCGCCCGGTTCGACTCCGAGAGCTACACCTACGGCTACTCGTTCTCCAAGCAGCTGCTCGACGAGTGGCACTGGACCGAGCGCTTCTCGCCCCAGCCCGAGAACCTCCGCTACCTCAACTTCGTCGCCGACACCTTCGACCTGCGCCGGCACTGCCGGTTCGAGCAGCGCGTCACCGCGATGCGGTGGGACGACGGCGATCGTCGGTGGACCCTCGACGTCGACGGTGCGCCGGCCTACACCGCCCGCTTCGTCGTGTCGGCCCTCGGGCCGCTGTCGATGCCGACCCTCCCGAACTACCCGGGCATGGACGACTTCGACGGTCGCTCCTTCCACACCTACCGCTGGCCCGACGATCTCGACATCACCGGCAAGCGAGTGGGCGTGATCGGCACGGGGGCCACCGGCATCCAGGTGATCGCCGAGATCGCCGACAAGGTCGACGAACTGACCGTGTTCCAGCGTCGACCCAACTGGAGCACCCCGCTCAACAACGCACCGATCTCCGAGGCCGAGATGGCCGACATCCGAGCTCGCTACGACGAGATCTTCGAGAACTGCGCCACCTCGCCCGGAGGATTCGAGCACAATCCGGATCGTCGAGGCTTCTGGAACCTCACCCCCGAGGAGCGCATCGCCACCTGGGACCGGCTCTACGACGAGCCGGGTTTCGCCCTGTTGGCCCAGAACTTCACCGAGATCTTCTTCGACGAGAAGGCCAACGCCGAGATCTCCGCCTACGTCGCCGACCGGATCCGGGCTCGGGTCGACGACCCGGAGACGGCCGAGAAGCTGATCCCACGGGACCACGGGTTCGGAATGCAACGGCTGCCGCTGGAGACCAACTACTTCGAGGCCTACAACCGCGACCACGTCCACCTCGTCGATGTCACCGCCACCCCGATCGAGGCGGTGGACGCCACCGGCATCGTGACCGCCGACGGCGCCCACCACGATCTCGACGTGATCGTCTACGCCACCGGGTTCGACGCCATCAGCGGCGCCTACGACCGGATCGACATCCGCGGCGTCGAGGGCCGCCGTCTGCAGGAGGACTGGGTCGAGAGCCCGCGCACCTACCTCGGGCTGATGAGCCACGGCTACCCGAACCTGCTGATGGTGGCCGGCCCCCAGAGCGTGTCGGGGTCGACGAACTTCCCCCGCGCGATCGAAAAGGGCGTCGAGTTCGTCACCGGCCTCCTCGAGCACGCCCGTGACACCGACACCACCCGCATCGAGGTCGACCCCGACGCCGAGGCGGCGTGGGGGGAGGAGGTGGTGCGCTTCCACGAGGGGCTGCTGCTGCGCCGGTCCAAGGGCTGGTTCACGGGCTACAACTCGAATGTCGCCGGGCACCACGAGGGCAAGATCCGCTACCAGGCCTACTTCGGCGGCGCTCCCCGCTACAACGCCCGGCTCCAGTCGGTGGTCGCGGGCGGCTACGAGGGCTTCGCGCTCGAGTGAGTGGCGATCGCCTGAGTGACGATCGCCTGAGTGACATAGGTCCGCTTGCCAGAACCCCTCGGATGAGTACAACTTCGAAGGAATGGATGTGGTGTGGCTCTTCGTGGCCGGGCTGCTGGCGGCGGGGGTGGACGGCGCGCTGGGGATGGGCTTCGGTCCCACCGCGTCGGTGATCCTGCTCGCCGCCGGGCTGCCTCCGGCATCGGCGGCGGCGACGGTGAACGTCGCCAAGATCGGTTCGGGGTTCTCGGGCGGGCTCGCCCATTGGCGATTCGGCAACATCGACCGGCGCCTGGTGGCGCTGCTCGCCGGACCGGGCGCGATGGGCGCCGCCATCGGGGCGTTCGTCCTCACCAGCGTCGACGGCGACGCCGTGCGTCCCGTGCTGGCCGGCCTGCTGTTCGCCGTCGGTCTCCGCCTCTGGTGGCGCTTCTCCTTCGGCGCTGCTCCCTCGGGCGCCGGCCCCGACCGGGGAGCCGGGGTCGGTGTGGCGATCGTGGGTGCGACCGGCGGCTGCACCAACGGGATGATCGGGGCGTGGGGCCCGGTCGTCACCCCCTATCTGGTGCACCGCGGCATCCCGCCTCGCCTCGCGATCGGATCGGCCAACACCGCCGAGGTGGCGGTGGCGGTCGTCGCGGCCGGCACGCTCCTCGGGGCGGGCGGGGCGCGGATCGACATCGTGCCGACGCTCGCGATGCTGGCCGGCGGCATCGTCGCCGGTCCGGCGGCGGCCTGGCTCATCGGACGGGTGCCGGCGCGGCTCGCCGGCCTCGGGCTCGCCGGGGTGCTGCTGCTCACCCAGGCCCAGGTCCTCGGCCTCGGTCGGCTCGGGACGGTTGCCATCGTCGGCGGCCTGCTGGTCGGCGGGGGCTCAGCGCATCGGCGTCGTCGTGATCGAGGACCCGGTGCTGATCCCGAAGGGCCCCTCGGCGTCGACGTAGGTGCAGCTCGCCAGTGAGATGCCGTCGGCGGCGATCTGCTGGCTCACC
>JBPEXC010000508.1:0-3455 GCA_052032035.1 Acidimicrobiales bacterium
GCCGGCCTCGAACTCGGCGCCGACGACTACCTCCCCAAGCCGGCGTCGGCTCGCGAGGTCGTCGCCCGCGTCCGTGCGGTCCTCCGGCGTTCGGCCCCCAACAACGGTGCCACCACCCTCACCGTGGGCCCCCACGAGATCGACGTCGCCGGTCGGCGGGTGCGACGCGACGGCGACGAGGTGGAGCTGCCACCCAAGGAGTTCGACCTCCTCGTCCGGCTCGCCGGCACCCCCGGCCAGGTCCACAGCCGGGCCGACCTGTTGCGTGACGTGTGGGGCTCGAGTCCCGACTGGCAGGACCCCAGCACCGTCACCGTGCACGTGAAGCGTCTGCGGGCGAAGTTCGAGGCCGATCCGTCGGACCCGAAGCACTTCGTCACCGTCTACGGCGTCGGCTACCGGTTCGACCCGTGATCGGTGCGGCCCTGGTGCGGGCCCCGGTCGCCGCCGTGGTCGTCGGTGCGGACGGCGCGATGATGGAGGACGAGCAGTCGATCACGCTGTTCGTGCTGCTCACCGCCGGGGCCGCCGTCGCTGCCGTCGTCGGCCTGCCGGCCGTGTTGCAGCGATTGCCGCTGCGCCGATCGGTGCCGGCCCTCGCCGTGATCGGGCCCGCGCTGGCCGCCGTCGGCTCGCTGGTCGGCAGTGCGGTGATGAGCCTCTCGGGCGCCGACGTGCGGCCTCTCCTGATCGTCGGCGCCCTCACCGGCGTGGTGGCGATCGTGGTCGGGCTCCGCCTCGCCCGCCCCCTCACCGACGACCTGACCGTCGTGTCCGACACCGTCGGCGCAATCGCCGGCGGCGACCGATCGGCCCGCACCGGCATCGACCGGGGCGACGAACTCGGCGAGCTGGCTGCCACCGTCGACGAGTTGGCGCTGACGCTGCAACGGACCGAGGCCGAGCGGGAAGCGGCCGACTCGGAACGCCGGGGTGTGGTGAGCGCGCTCAGCCACGACCTGCGGACGCCGCTGGCGTCGCTGCTCGTGTCGGTCGACGCCCTCGAGGACGGGGTCGCCGATCCGGCGACCCACCTCGGGTCGATGCGGCGCAACGTCGACACCTTGCGCCGCCTCGTCGACGACCTGTTCCTCCTGGCGAGGGCCGACAGTGGGGCGATGGCCCTGCAGGTCGAGACGGTCGACCTCGGCGAGCTGGTCGACGAGGCGCTCGAGGCGGTCGGCCCGTCGGCCCACGACGCGGGCGTCGCCCTCGCGGCCACGATCGACGCGCCGGTCCGGATCGACGCCGACCCCGGGGCGATCGGCCGGGTCTTGCGCAACGTGCTCGACAACGCGATCCGATTCGGCAGCGCCGTCGAGGTGCGAATCGCGACCGAGGGTGAGGTCGCGATCGTGGACGTGGTCGACGACGGTCCCGGCTTCGCGCCCGAGTTCGTCGATCGGGCATTCGAGCGGTTCAGCCAGGCCGACGCCGCCCGCTCCGGCCACGGCGGCGCCGGGCTGGGGCTCGCCACCGCCCAGACCCTGGTCGCCGCCCACGGCGGCACGATCGCCGCCCACCCCGGCCCCGGCGGCCGGGTCACGATCACCCTGCCGACCTGAGCTGTACCGACCCGATCTGTGCTGGCCGGACTCGTGCTGGCCGGACTCGTGCTGGCCGGTACTTCTGCGCGAAAAGGTCACTTCTGACCCGAACGCGTGCGAGTTCGGGCGGGGAGCGTTCGGGCGAGGGCCGTGCCGGCGGCGTCAGGCGGACAGCGCGGCGGCGAGGCGGCGGATGGCCTCGTCGAAGGTGTCGGGGTCGCCCGAGGAGTAGGACAAGCGGATCGTCGAGGCCGGCTCGGCGCTGATCGACGACGCCGACCCGGGCACGAACGCCACGCCCGCGTCGAGGGCACGTTCGAGCGCCGCCTTGGCGTCGGTCACGCCGTAGGGGGCGAGGTCGAGCCACAGGAAGAAGCCGCCGCGCTGGGGGGTGATGGTCGCCTCCGGTAGATGGTGGCCCACTGCGTCGAGGAGCGCCTGGCGGCGTTCGGCGTAGCGGGCCCGCAATCCGGCGAGATGGGCCTGCCACCAGCGCTCGTCACCGAGGGCCGTGGCCGCCACCGCCTGGGTGAGGGTCGAGGTCTGGAGGTCGGCCGGTTGCTTGGCCAGCGTCATCCTGGCGATGAGCGGCGCCGGACCCACGGCCCAGCCGACACGGAGGGCCGGCGACAACGTCTTGGACAGCGAGCCGAGGGTGAGCACCCCCGGACCCGGGGCGATGCCGTCGGGCCGGTCGCCGTCGAGGAAGAGCTCCCGGTACGGGTCGTCGGCGATCAGCAACAGCTCGTTGGCCTCGGCCACCTTGAGGAGCCGCTCGGTCCGTTCGGCCGACAGGCTGGCGCCGGTCGGGTTCTGGAACGTCGGGTTCACGTAGCAGAACCGCGGGGTGACCCCCTGCGACGACAGCTCGCCGAGCAGGCGCTCGAGCTCGTCGACCACGAGTCCCTCGCCGTCGACCGGCACGCCGACCGGCTCGAGCCCGGCCGCCCGAAGGGCCTGGAGGGCTCCGATGTAGCCGGGTTGTTCGATCAGGGCGACGGGCGGGGCGGTGTCGGGGGAGCGAGGTCCGGCGAGGACGGCTGCGGCCAGGCCGAGCGCCTGCTGGGAACCGGCCGTCACCACGACGTTGGCGGGGCCCATGCCCGGGAAGTCGCGCAGGATGGCCTCGACCATCGGGGCCTCCCCCTCGGTCAGCCCGTACTGGAGGGCGTCGCGCCCGCCGGTGGCCATCACGTCGGCCATCGCATCGCCGAGCACCTCGGTCGCCAGCAGCTCCGGCGCCGGGAGCCCGCCGGCGAGCGAGATCACGCCGGGGCGCCGGGCGTGCACGAGGAGGTCACGGATGACCGAGGACCGGTAGCGGGGGTCGTCGTCGGTCCAGGCAGCGGAGGCGATCGTGTCGAGTGTCACAACGGCATCGTCCGTCAGAACGCGCCGCACTTCACGAGCCACCTCGACAAAAGTGGCCTGTTCACTCTTGCGAAGGCTTCAGGCCAATTCGCTGCAGTCGGTCGGCCGGGCCTCTACCGTCGGGGCGTGGTCGATCGGCTGGGCTCGAATGCGTTGCTCAACATGCTGGGGGACTGGCGCGCGGATGGCTACGGGGCGCTCCACAGCCAGCTGGCGGTCGCCATCGCCCGGTCGGCCGAGTCGGGGGTGTTGGCCGCCGGCACCGTGCTGCCGTCCGAACGCACTTTGGCCCGAAGCCTCGACGTGTCGCGTTCGACCGTCACCGCCGCGCTCAACGAGCTCCGCAGCGCGGGGGTGCTCGAGTCTCGGCAGGGGTCGGGGACCCGCGTCGCCGGTGGTCCACAAGGGCGTGGGGTGGCCGAGCGGCCGGGGGCCACCGTGCTGCCCGGCCTCCTCGGGCCTCGGGGCGCCGACGACCAGATCGATCTCGCCGCCTCGACGCCCGACGACGCCGGCGCCCTGCCCCGGATCGACATC
>JBPEXC010000509.1:0-1725 GCA_052032035.1 Acidimicrobiales bacterium
CCAGCAGCGATCGGTCGGTGTCGACGACCTCGAACGCCGGCTCGTTGCCGGCGAAGAAGCGGGGCTTGGCCGCCGACACGATCACCAGGTCGAACAGGTCGCGCCACGTGCCGTCGTCGAGTTGGGGGTCGACGACGTGGGTCATCATCGCCGAGGTGTAGCTCCACTCCGAGTTGGTGATCAGCACCAGCTTCTTGCCGGCGTCGCGCTGGTCGAGCAGGGTCGGCACCACGCCCGGGTCGGGCTCGAGGTAGCGGTCGGGGTCGGCCAGGATCCGGGCCTTGAGGTCGCCGACGGCGTGGCTCTGGTCGAGGGCGTCGGCCATCGCCCGGTAGAGGTCGGCGTAGTTCATCACCCCGGGGAGGGCGTCGGCGTCGAGGAGGTCGACCAGCTGGGTGAAGAGGCTCTCCTCGCTGAGCGAGAAGTTGGTGTTGGTGAAGCGGAACCGGTCCTCGGCCAGGTCGACGACGGTGGCGCCGTAGGCCGAGCGCACCTCGTCGTAGCTGAGCCGTCGGGTGCCGTGGTAGGCCTGGATCACGTAGCCGAACCGGGTCGCCTTCACCAGGTTGCCGAGCTGGAGGTCGAACACGAGGCCCTGGATCGTGGCCCCCGGGTCGAACTCGAACCCGTCGACCGGCCAGCCCCGCTCGGCCAGCACGGCGCGGACGCTCTCGAAGGCCTCGCCCTCCCACTCCGCCACGTTGTAGTGGAGGAGGGTGTAGTCCATGTCGTAGCCGACCGCCTGGATGCCTCGGAGGTTGAGGGTTCGGTTGCAGAAGACCCCGCGTTCGGGGGCCGAGGCGCCGTCGCTCACGAGCGTTCGTTCCGCATCAGCTCGACGACCTGTTCGGAGGCGTTGGCGTCGTCGCCCCGCTCCCCCAGGTTGCGCTGCCGGTCCTCCTCGGCCGCCTTGCGGGCCGACGACTTCGTGGCCGCCGCCCGCTCCATGGCAGCGTCGACACCGTGTTCGGTGATGAACTCGGCCCACTCGACGAGGGTGTCGACCATCTCGTCCTCGGGCACGACCGCCACGTTCTCGCCCCGCACGAACAGGTGGCCCCGCTTGTTGCCGGCGGCGATGCCGATGTCGGCGTCGCGGGCCTCGCCGGGACCGTTCACCACACAGCCCATCACCGCGACCTGGAGCGGGATCTGCTTGTCGGCGAACGCGTCCTGGGCCTGCTGGGCGACCGCGTAGACGTCGATCTCGGCCCGCCCGCACGACGGGCAGGCGATCAGGTCGACGTTCTTGCGTTCCCGCAGCCCGTAGGACTCGAGGAGGACCCGCCCCATCCGGACCTCGTCGACCGGGTCGGAGGTGAGCGAGTAGCGGATCGTGTCGCCGATGCCCTCGGCGAGGAGGGTGGCGATGCCGGCGGTGGCCTTCACGATGCCGGCCGGGGGCGGCCCGGCCTCGGTGACGCCGAGGTGGAGCGGGAAGTCGACCTGCTCGGACAGCTGGCGGTAGGCCTCGATCATCAGCGGCACGTTGGACGCCTTGACGGAGATCTTGATCAGGTCGAAATCGACCTCCTGGAAGTAGCGGATCTCGTCGAGGGCCGACTCGACCATCGCCTCGGGGGTGACCCGCCCGCCGTACTTGGCGTAGAGGTCGGGGTGGAGGCTGCCGCCGTTGACGCCGATGCGGATCGGCACGCCCCGGTCCTTGGCCTCGGCGGCCACGGCCTTGATGTGTTCCGGCTTGCGGATGTTGCCGGGGTTGAG